>CAXBHV010001710.1:0-1828 GCA_963974855.1 uncultured Rhodopirellula sp.
GTAACCATTTTTTTGCCGGTCCAATCGGCAGCGTGTCGACAAACTCGCTCCGCTGTTTCGAGTCGGCGGTATCCTCTGCGTTCGCTCCGGCGCGTGGTTGGCTCTCGGTCTGGTTGCCCGTGGAAACGTCATCCGACGAGCTAATCGAGCCAACTGGCACCGTCGACGTGTCTACGATCGTCAAGTCGTTTGGAAAATGACTCGATTTTAGCTCCGTCAACGACTGATCTGGATACGCCAGCGAAGTGAGTTGCGTTTTATCACCATTTCCGGATTGAACCGCGAGTGGCAAACTGGTTTCCGGGTCTAATTGAAGCGAAAGGGAAATCGGTTGATCCGACGCCGTTTTGAATCGGACATGCAGGTCGATAATGTCTCGCCCCCCAACCGTCCGCTCGTTCCATTTTTGCTCGATCACCGTGATGCCGCGGAACTGAGCGAGCGTTTCGGAGGATAAGGGGCGATCGAGCAGGAACGCGGCTAGCAACAAATCTGCGGATGAATCGTCCGCGTCAATCTCAAGCGGCGTTTGAAACACAGTGTCCGAGTTGGCCAAACGAGTCAGCACTGATCGCTTGCGAACATCGACCCATTGGGATTGCGATTCGGTCTGGCGGCCTACGACTAAATTAGAGAGATCGAGCCACCGCAGACCATCTGCTGCCTCGATCTGCATCAAACCCTGCCGCTTGATCGCGTCAACTACCGCTGCCCAAGCATGATTGCTGGAGCCAGAACTTAGCACAAACGCGATCATGAATGCCGCGGCCACTCCCGCAGCAAGCGGCCAAGTACGAAGCCAATTCGTTCCGCTGCGGGCAGCGGCGACGGTGCTGCCGAGTCGCGAGGGAATTAGTTCAGGTGACTCGCCCCACTGAGCCGCAATTCCATCATCTAAACGTTGAACCAATGTTTTTGGCACCGGTGGCGCGTCGAAAGCGTCTGACAACATCACGGCGAAACCGCTATCGTCATCGGCTGACAATTTGTCGCCGTCGATCTGCCCTAGGTCGTCAGGCAATTGGCTCGATGTTGGGTCGTGAGTCATAATGATTACGCACTTCTTCGGAGTCGCGACTGGATCCGCTGTAGTTTGCTGTTGGCGACTGAACAATCCGGCTCAGGATTCACGTGCGAGACGCGGTTTGAAAACAGGAGGTCGGCCCTTTTGCAGGGACGATTCCGATTCCCCGTTGGATTGTTTTGTCGGTTTGGCGGATTCACCTTTGGCTGGCGATCCGTCCGTATTTTGTGGCATCGGTGCGGCGTCGTATTGCGAAGGTTCGATGTGGAGTTTGTTCAGTTGATTCCGCAGTGCTTGACGTGCTCGATAAAGCACCGATTCTGCACTCTTCTCCGTCGCACCAAGTCGTTTCGCGATCAATTTCACGCTGGCTTGATCGACGTACTTCCATTCCAGTGCCAGTCGATAGGTCTCGGGAAGATCGTCCATCGCCTGACGCACGTTTTGGCGTTCTAATTTTTGGTCATGCTTTGCTGCTGGATCTTGTTCATCGATGATTTGCGTATGCTGTTGAGCTTGTTCGATTAAGTGCTGCACGCGTGCCGCGGCGCGAAAATGATCTTGAATGCGCCGCAGCGCGACCGTTCGCATCCAGGCGGCCGGGTGATCGATTTTGGTTTCGCTTGCGGCGGCCGCTACGAGCGCTAACACTGATTCGGCAACAATGTCTTCGGCAAGGTGCGTATCACGGTCAACGCGAGCGTACACGAACCGCCAGACCGACGGCACGAAACACTCATTCAAGTGCCTCGCAGCGACAGGGTCGTGCCGTCGTAATCCGTCAATAAATTCAGCGTTGTCCAA
>CAXBHV010001711.1:0-1827 GCA_963974855.1 uncultured Rhodopirellula sp.
CGTCAATGGCGACACGCAAGTGACCGCACTCGATGCACTTCGCGTGATCAACTATCTGAACAAGGGCAGCTCACAAGGCCAATCAGAATCGACCGCCCTGAACATTGGACTGGATCTTGTCGACGACGATTCACAGCGTTGGCAAAGCGAAGTTGATGGTGTGATGAACGACCTCGCAGAAGGCCAATTGTTCTAACCTGGTTGTGCTTAGAACAGTCCGCCCGCAAAAACCTCGTCGATGCTTCTGAGTCGATCGTTCTCTTTGTCGTCTTCAATCATTGGGATCGACGGTTGAGTCATCTCTCCCATCGCGTTGGACTCACCTGAAGCAATGATTCCCGGTTGCCGGTTCAAATAATTGATAATGAGTAGTGCATCACGCGGAGTTGTGAGTCCATCCAGATTGACGTCAGTCGCTTTCCAGACTCGCGGTGATGCGGCTTCGCCTTCACTCATTTGGATCGAAGAAGCAGGCTGTCGATTCAATTCGTTAATGACTTGAAGCGCGTCGCCTGCGGAAATTCTCGTGTCGACATTTACGTCCAAACGACGTGTCATTGTTGCACTTCCAAAAGAAAAGTCGGCAATGACGGGATCTTGTTCGACTAGCACACCCTGCTGCGACGTGTTAAGTCGAAGCAAGGTGACGGTGCTCGGCAGATACGGCGACGTATCACCTGGACTTGCTTGTCTGCGGTATAGATTTGCGACAGCAACCTCGTCGCGTCCATCGCCATCAAGATCAACAAGGGTCAGATCGGTTGGGCTGGGAATGTTCTCGACGGATTGAATCTGCTGGAAGTTACCGTTTCCTATCGCACGATAGAATACAACTCTGTTTTCGGCTTCACTGGCGACCACAACGTCCTTGAGTGAGTCTCCATCCAAATCACCGAAATCGAACGCAGACGCCTTGGCAGGGATCGCCAGTGAACTCGTTTGGACAAGCGTTCCGTTACTCAAGGTGTAAACAATCAGCGAACTGCTGGCGTTCCCTGCACTTCGAGAAATCGCCGCGATTTCAGAAACGCCATCGTTGTCAAGATCGACGGTTTTGATGCTGACGAACTTACCTCGCAACGGGACGCCGTTGGATTTCGCGGGAGTAAAGTTTCCAAAGCCATCGTTAAGCAGCACATTGATTTCACTATCACCCGAAGAGACTACGCCCGATGATTCCGCTGAGCCATAACCGTAACCTCCGGCGACAATGTCAATATCACCGTCTCCATCGACGTCGCCGCTTGAAATCGAAAGTAATTGAGTGGTCGACGTTTGAATGTTACGTGGCGCAAACAATCCGCTGGGCGAAATCAATTGAAGCGTCGAAGACCGGAACGATGCCGTCAGAATTTCATTGATTCCATCACCATTGAAATCATCCAGCAACACATCGATCGGACCGTTGCCGGTCAGCGCCGAAGTAAACGTGTCGGAACCGAAATAGACGCTTCCTGGACTATCGGCGCCACCGCTGCCGATGCCAACAACCGCGATCATGGATGTCGTGTCCAAAGAGTTTCTTGGAACAGCGATTTTCTGTAAACGAGGACCAAGTGACGTTTTTGGGCCGACGATCAAATCACCTGATTCATTTATCAGCGTTTGCAGCGATCCATCTAAATCACTTGCAATAACTAGATCCTTGTCGCCGTCGCCATCGCGATCAACGGCTTTGATGGAACGGGCTAAATTGCCAACGTCCAATAGCGTTTGTACAACCCCTGGGTTATCCGGAATCACGGCACACGTTGCAGGGATTTCCGCGACCAAGATGTAGTCGCCTTGCGGGATGGTTGCAAACTGATAATTGCCTTGCGAATCAGT
>CAXBHV010001712.1:0-1823 GCA_963974855.1 uncultured Rhodopirellula sp.
ATTCCGTTTCGCGATGCGATCCCGGCCAGTGAAATGAACCCGACCATCGCAGCAACGGTCAACGTTTGGCCTGTAACGACCAACGCGATCACCGATCCGATGAACGCCATTGGCAGAGCCATCATCACCTGCAACGAGAGGTTGACGCTGCGGAACATCGTGTACAGCACCAGGAATACGCCCACCAACGAGACAGTGAACAGAACGCCGATGACTCGCGATGCGGATTGCTGGCTTTCAAATTGTCCGCTGTACTGAACGAAGTATCCCGGTGGCAAAGACTCGACGACGGGTTGGACCTTTTTCTGAATGTCTTGCACCACATCGACTACACCACGCTCGGATACGTTGCACTGCAGCACGATTCGGCGACGAACGTCTTCGCGATTGATTGTGTTCGGGCCGCCTGATTCGTAGATGTTCGCGACCGATTCCAAAGGCAGTTTTCCACCGTTGGCGAGGTCGATCGTCAACCGCTTGAGCGTTTGCAAGTTCTCGCGGTAATCCTCATCGAGCCGCAGCATCAAATCGAACGTGCGTTGGCCGATTAGAATTTCGGAAACGACTTGTCCATTGAGAGCCGTTTCGATGAACTCATTGACTTCGACGGCACTGAGTCCGTAAAGCAACAGTTTGTCGCGGTCGAGTTCGATCCGGAGTTGCGGAATGATGACTTGCGGTTCGACCAGCACATCCTTCGTTCCGGGCACCGCCTTCATCGCCGCCTCCATTTCGCCCGCCTTACGCCTGAGCAGATCAAGATCGTCACCATAAATTTTGATGCCGATTTGAGCTTTCACTCCTGAGATCATGTGTGAGATCAAGTGAGCGATGGGTTGCTCGACCGCCGTGACAATGCCCGGAATGTCGGCCATCGCTTCGCGGATTTCTTCGAGCTGCTCTTCACGGGAACGTGGTGATTCGGGATCAAGTTCCAAAATGAACTCGCTCATGTTCACACCCTCGGCGTGTTCGTCTAACTCGGCGCGTCCGGTACGTCGAATGAATCCCTCGATGTCTTCAATCTCGCGCAATCGAGTTTCAACGCGGCTAGAAATGTCGTTGGAAGTCGCCAGTGAAGTTCCCGGAGGCAACACAACGTTGAGTTGCACGGCACCTTCATTGAACGGCGGCAGAAAGTCGCGTTCGAGGCTCATCAGGAACATCCCGGACAAAACGACTAGCACCGCTGTGACGGCTAGGTTGAATCGCGGAACCGTCAGGCTGAAGCGGATGACTTTGTCGCCAATCCATTTGATGCCTCGCAGGACGAAACCGTCTTTCTCGTGCCCTTTAAGCTTTTGGCTACCGAGCAACCAATAGGACAGCACGGGCGTGACTGTCAGCGACACAAGTAACGACGAAAGAATCGAAACGATATAAGCGACACCCAGCGGAGCGAACAGTCGTCCTTCCATGCCAGATAGCGCAAACAATGGTAGGAACACGAGGATGACAATCATCGTGCCAAATACAATCGAGTTGCGAATCTCGATACTGGCTCGGAAAACGACCAGCAATGGATGCTTGGGATTTTCGTTGGCCCGGTTTTCTTTGAGTCGCCGATAAATGTTCTCAACATCCACGATCGCATCATCGACTAATTCGCCGATGGCAACGGCCAAACCACCCAGCGTCATCGTGTTGATCGACAATCCGAAGATCGAGAACACGATCGCTGTCATCACTAACGACAGCGGAATCGCCGTAAGTGTGATGAACGTCGTGCGAACATTCATCAGGAACAGGAACAGAATGATGACGACCAGGATGCCGCCGTCACGAAGTGCCTCGACGACGTTCTCAATCGCTCGATCAATGAA
>CAXBHV010001713.1:0-1816 GCA_963974855.1 uncultured Rhodopirellula sp.
CAATCGCAATGATTTGGCAGCCAAGCTAACGCCCAACGGCGAATAGGATTCCGCCCAATTATTCCTGCCTACCTGCGTAGCCTCGACCACTACCGCTCGCCAATTATTGTTCCGAACGTCCTGAATCCCCACGCGGTGGTCGCATTTCCGCCCGCATCAAGCGTCGCGTTTTGGTGCGAAACACAGGCGACTACTGGATCGGCGCCAGCAGTCGCGAGCCTCGAACGAGCAACTGGAACGGGTAGGCGCTGTCGGTCAATTCGCTACCGGGCGCAGGCTCCGAATTGCGGAGATCCTCTTCCAATATTTCCGCCAATCGGCCGGCAACGGTCGAATCAAAGAACACCATCATCAGCTCGAAATTGAGTCGGAACGATCGATTGTCAAAGTTAGCGGTACCGATCGAGGCAATCTCATCATCAATCAAGATCACTTTTTGGTGCATAAAGCGATCTCGATAGCGATACATTTTCACCCCCGCGGCTTCCATTTCCGGCAGATATGAAAACGAGGAG
This sequence comes from uncultured Rhodopirellula sp., assembly GCA_963974855.1. Lineage (GTDB taxonomy): Bacteria > Planctomycetota > Planctomycetia > Pirellulales > Pirellulaceae > Novipirellula. The sequence continues at coordinate 516 of CAXBHV010001713.1, forward strand.
AGCCAAACCATGCGTGCATCCGACACCTCAGGAATGATCACGCGAACATCCACCCCACGCAGCGCCGCCAACTGCAACGCCGTCGACATCTGTTGGTCGGGGACGAAATAGGGACTTGCGATCCATACTCGCTTCTCGGCACGATTGATCACTTGCAGAAAGAACATCGACGCGGTTTCAAACGAGTCCGCAGGCCCACTGGGAAGACAAATCCCCTTGACCTCGCCATTTTCCGATTGTGTCGGTGTCCACTGCAAATGATGGAGTAGTTCGCCAGTAACCGCGTGCCAATCCTCGGCAAAGACGATTTGAGAACATTGCACCATCGGGCCTTCGAAACGAACGTGTGTGTCACGATAGACACCGAGTTTTTCGTTATCGGCAAGATACTCGTCGCCGATATTGTGGCCGCCCACAAATGCCTCGCGTCCATCGACAATGACAAGTTTACGGTGATTGCGGAAATTCAGACGCGTTGTGGATCCGTCTCCGAGCGGCGGATTAAAACCGTGAATCTGTACACCCCCGGAACGCAGATCGTCGATATATCGGTTGGACATGTCGCGGCTGCCGTACTCGTCATACAGCACCTTGACTTGCACGCCTTGTCGGGCTTTTGTCAACAACAGCTCGGCCAACCGGTTGCCGAGATCGTCATCACGTAGGATGTAAAATTCAACCAACACGTAGGAATCGGCTTGTTCAATTGACTGAAAGAGCGAGTCAAACGTCTGCTTTCCATCAACCAAAATGGTTGCCGCGTTTCCTTCGGTGACCGGGAAATGAACGAGCTTGCTGAGTAGACGCTGCGTTTCGTTTTCCGGAGACAACGCCAATCCCGACTCGACCAGATCTCGGTTCAACCTGTCCAAGATCGGGGCGCCTTCGGATTGACGGGCGCGGTAGGCGATCGCTTGTTTGCCGTAGTCCGTTTCACCGATCGCCCAGTAGGCGGGAACGGCAATGTAGGGGAACGTATTGAGCGTGACGATCCACGCAATCGCCCCTTGCGGAGTACGCGGCTCACTGAGCACGTTGATGGATGAGATGAAGCCAAGCGTGTGAGCCAATAGCAGGATCGAACCGGTGATACTGCGGCGATGCATTCGCAACCAAGCCACGACACGACGCGAACGCTCGTGACGCAAATACAACAGCCGGATCGGACGCCAAAGCGTCCGCGAAACCGACTCTCGTTTGCGTTGTATCCAATCAAAGACTCTCGCGGGGAATAGACGCCGCTTTGATGGAGACGCGGCTGGGGTGGGCATCAGTTAAGCAGCTCATAAAAAGAAGCATCA
>CAXBHV010001714.1:0-1815 GCA_963974855.1 uncultured Rhodopirellula sp.
GATGGACAGGCTGAATGAACAGGGCCAATGACAGGCAGAGAAGCCTATCCCACAATTTTATGCGGCTCGTCGGCGGCGTTTGTCGGGTTCGATGTGGCAACCGAGACTTTCAATTTCAAGTCGCAGCAATTGCCGTGTCACGTGGGCGGCGGTGGGGCGGTCGCTGGGGCGAGGAGAGATCATCGTTTCTACGAGTTCTGCCACCGGTGAAAGCAACAAGTCGCTGGCCGCTTCGACTCGCGTTAACCATTGCCAAAGGACTCGTCCGAGCGAGAAAATGTCTGACGCCGGTAACGCCACCATCTTGTCGGTCATCGTTTCGGGGGCCGCGTACTCAGGTGTGCCACGAAACAATCGTTTGGGAGAACAGTGCACGCGTTCGGCGAAGCCAAGATCGATCAGCGTAACGTGTCCGGTCGCACCGACCATCACGTTCATTGGCTTCACGTCGCCGTGTACCCAGCCGCCTGCATGCATCGCTTCGAGTGCTTGTGCGACTTGACGCACCAACCACAGACCCACCGGCAGCGGTTTGCGAGGCTGTTGGTTCAGATGCTCGTGCATCGTCAACGCGTCCAGCTTCGGCATCACCAAAAAGGGCGACATCCCCGAATCGGACGCGTCCAAGACCGCGATCAAATTAGGATGAAACACCTCGGTCGCGCATGCCGTGAATTGCTGGATTTGCCGCAGCGATTCGATCGTGTTTTCGCCAATCCCGCGCCGTACGACGTAATCCCAGCGAGGGCTGCCGGTGGCGTCGGCGGGTTGCGCATAAGCCAATTCCGCCATCTCGCCTTGATGGATCGTTTTTCCAAGTCGCCAAATACCTAAGATCGTTCCTCGCGAGTCGGTGGAGCGTGTTGCTGCAGCATTTGGATTTTTCGTTGAAACTTTGGACATCGTAAGTTTCCCCACCAGCGTGTTGAACTAAGAAGAAGACAGAGGGCACCGCATCCTCGCTACCGAATCCGCACCGACGTTATCGGAGCGTTCCACCGTCACAGCATCGACCAGTCAGCCTAGCTAGGTCGAACCGGTAAAGACGGAACCCTAGAAACATCCGAAACTGCCTAACCGGAACGACCGTTTGGGTTTGCAGGGCCGTAACGTTCCTACATGGCGTTTTGCACACCCATGACGTATGGATCATTGCCAAGCGGCCCCGTTCGCGGATCGGGAATGATTCGCTAACCGCTGTAAAGATGCCGTTGGGTGCTGACAGCGAGGGATGGAGTTCCGTTATGATGGGAATTCGATTTTCATCTAAGGAGAACGCGTCGACGGACGCTTCCTCTGGGAAAACTTCGGCTCCGACCAAGGGCTCGGGCCGTTTTCCGCTGGAAGCTGGGAAATACACTGTTTTGGGGATTCTGACCGACAACCAAGACAATAGTAAAGCGAAAGAGAACGCCGAAACAACGCTGTTAACGAATCCCGATGTCGCCTGTCTCGTCGGACTGTGGAACATCAACACGCCGATGATTTTGGCGGCACTCCGCAGCAGTGATGCGGTGGGCAAAGTCAAAGTGGTTGCGTTTGACGAGCATCAAGAAACGCTGGCGGGAATTCGCGAAGGCACGGTCGTCGGAACGATCGTCCAACAGCCCTACGATTTTGGTTATCGCAGTGTCCAGTGGTTGACGATGCTCGCCAAAGACAAGCCAGTCGAGGTGCCCGAATCAGGTCTGATCTATATTCCGCACGACACGATCACGCCCAAAAATGTCCAGAAATTTTCGGACCGCATTGATGCGATCAAGGCAGGCAATGGCCCAAAATTGTCGCCCGAATCGGATCTCGACGGCAAAGGGG
>CAXBHV010001715.1:0-1815 GCA_963974855.1 uncultured Rhodopirellula sp.
GGATTGATTCGATTTCATTTGCGATAACGTACGCGTTAGCCGAGGTTCTTCAGCACACCGTTGCTGTCGCCAAACTTGTCTGCCTTGACGCCCATCTCTTTGAGCATCCATAGATACAAATTGCACAACGGCGTGTGGTTCTCATAGCGAATATGCTGCCCCGTCTTGATGCGTCCATTGCCGTTTCCAGCCAACAGAATCGGCAGGTCATCGTGATTGTGGCGATCCCCGTCGCTGATGCCGCTGCCGTAAACCAACATGCAATGATCCAGCAACGTTCCATCTCCTTCGCTGATCGAACTGAGCCGCTTCAGCAAATAGCCAAATCGATCAATGTGGTATCGATTGATCTTTGCGATCTGAGCTTGCTTGTGCTCGCTTTTGCCATGATGCGACAATTCATGATGCCCCTCTTTGACATCGATATCGGGATAGCTTCGATTGCTGCCGGCGTTGGTGAACATGAACGAAATGATTCGCGAGCTATCGGTTTGAATCGCCAGCGTGATCATATCCATCATCAATTCGGAGTGCTCTTTCAACTCTTGGGGCACACCGCTAGGCCGAGGGTAATCGGGAACGCCGTCCTCCGAAATACTCAGTCGTTCCGCACCGGCCAATCGTTTTTCGACATCGCGGACCGCATACAAGTATTCGTCCAGTTTTCGCCGGTCGATTTCGGGCAGTGTCTTGTGCAGCTGCTTGGCATCTTCGAGTACAAAATCGAGCACACTCTTGCGATACTTCTCACGAACACTCTTGGCTCGCCGCGTTTCTTTTGATGTTTGTCCAGCGAACAAGCGATCGAACAGTGCGCCGGGATCGACTTCTTTGGCCATCGGGTTGGTGGGGCCACGCCACGACATGTTCGATGCGTAGGCACAGCTGTAACCGCTGTCACAATTGCCCGCCTGGGCACTCGCTTCGAGCCCGAGTTCGAGCGACCCGAATCGCGATTGACTGCCGATTTGTTCCGCCGCCACTTGATCGACTGAGACCCCGTTTTGAATATCCGCGCCGTTGGTCTTCTTTGGATGCGCACCGGTTAGAAACGCTGCAACACTGCGAGCATGGTCGCCGCCTCCGTCGCCATGCGCTCGAGCACCGTCAAGTGTCAAACCGGTCAGCACATTAAACTTGGATCGATCCTCGGCCAGCCGCTCCAACGTCGGCGTCATCGTGTACTTGTCGCCCCCTTCGATCGGTTTCCAATCGGGCATGTGCATGCCGTTGGGAACGTAAAAGAATCCCATCCTTAGCGGGACATCCGCCGGATCGGATGTGGCCGCCAACAAGCGTGTCGACGACATCGAATCCAATAACGGTAATGCCAGCGAGGCTCCCACACCGCGTAACAGCGTTCGTCGCGAAAGTGAATTCAACATTTTGGATCGCTTCTTTTTAAAAGGTGGGAACGTGTTTATCCGCTGTACCAAGACCGTTATTCTCGCGAACCCTGTCTTTGGAACGGCTCGCTTTCGATGATCGCAACGATCAGATAGGCAAACCGATACTGGTTGCCTTCCAATTCCTGCATGATCTTGTCGATGGCGCATTTATCATAATATTCGGTGCCTCGCCCAGTCGCATAAATCAGCATCTTCTCTGCTAAACAGCGAACAAATTGCTCGCTTCGCTGACTCGACAGCAGTTCGCGAAGATCTTCGACACCTTCGAATTGGGTTCCATCAGGCAATTTGCCCGATGCGTCAATCGTGTCGCCTCCGTCGCGGGTTCGCCATTGCCCGATCGCATCAAAATTCTCGAGCGCGAAGCCAAGCGGATCCATCATGTTGTGGCAGGCGGCACAGGCGG
>CAXBHV010001716.1:0-1814 GCA_963974855.1 uncultured Rhodopirellula sp.
ACACCATCACCGGCAGCGGACGTGATGTGTCGACATTTCTAACAACCCAGGACGCGAATTGTCCCACACCAATTCACTCTACGAATGCGCCCGCCGCCGACAGCATGATGTTCTCGATGCGAGATGCCGGATGGACCGTTGATCGCATTGCTTCAATCGGTGATGACTGGATTGAATCGTATTGGTATCCTACTGCTGTCGAAATGATCACGGTGGGTAATTCCCCCAAGACAGGAAATGGAGGGTAGCCAGTGGATGCAGCAGAGGGGCGGTGGTTATTTCAATCGCATGGATACTTGACTCCCAGTTCCCGCTGACCCAGTACTGTTACGTGAACGAAACATGAATCGCTGGGGAATCCCTTCCGAGATGGAGACGGTAATTCGCGAACGCGATCAGGCGTGCATTTACTGCGGTATCGTATTTGCGGAAACTGACTCGCGTGACGGTTCACGAAAGGGTCTCGCGACTTGGGAGCACATTGTAAATGACGCTAGTCTCGTGACTTTGGAGAACATTGCTCTTTGCTGTAATTCGTGCAACGCAAGCAAAGGATCTAAAGAGTTGGCCGCCGCTTCGACCATTTACACAAGCGAAACAATGCCGTTTAGGCAACCAACCTTACAACTGCATTCAGCGACGGGCTGTGTGATACTCTTGACGCTGACGACACTGCTCGCCAGTATCGGTGGATGCAAGGCTCGGACCCCTGGCTCTGCCCGCGCGCTCCCTGTCATGCACTCGGCAGATGAAGAACAGTATTTCCCCGCCGGTCCCGAGTTCAAACTGCCACCCGAAGCTGTTGCGTTACAAGACGTGCGAGACGAAGAAGAACGTATCAGGCTCCTTCGTGACGCGGATAATTCCAATTCCAGCACCCCATGAATTCCGCTGTTATCGCACTCTGAAATCTACACGAAATTTCGTGTTCGAATAATATGTCGCAAGCCAAAGCAGAATGTGCGAAATGTGGATCGTCAATCCTTCAGTCCACGGCAGATTCGAATAACGGGTGCTGCAAAAAATGCATGCGTCCCATCAAGGCTGGGGACGTCGCCGAAAGCATTGAGTGGGGGATGCGACTGCTTCTCGGCATGTTATTCGGCTGCGTGTTTACTGGGCTGGGGTATGGTCTTGGCGCGATCCTCGGAACCGTGACTGGGATCATCGTCGCGACACCGTTTGCCGTCGTCGGATTCATATATGGTTGCTTTTGTGTTGAAATCAATGCAATAGTACGTTTGATACTTTCTTCTCTGCTTGAACGTTGACGTCGAGTTGCTGAGTGATAACCAGATGCAGCGAAGTCGAGGAGAATTACGCGTTCGCTTCGCTCATCAAGTTCAACTCTCGTCTCCGTTCGCCTGTCCGCCATTCGTCTGTCCGCCGCTCTTGATCTCACGGTATCTTCCTACCTCCATGTTCCTACCAAAATGTTTTCTCGCATGTATTCGATCGGCAAGGGGCGTTGTGATCCGTTGAACGTGGTAGCGGGTGGTTGAACCAGAGTCCTAAATTGGGCTCCGGCAACTCGTGTCGACCACCAAACATCGGCAGCGATCGCTGTGGCCGCTGGCGCGGCTTGCTGTAACCCGCCACGTCCGAGTTTTGGAAAAGCTGAGGGTCAATGAAATACGTGAAAATCGGGTGACATCCTTTGGGGAAACCGGTGGCCAACAGGAACTTCAAACCTTAACCTTAGCCTGGTCCGCTAAAACTTTGGGCTTGTTGTGATTTTTGGTTGCGCAACTTTTCTGCCACCTCTCCCCCAACTTCGTTGGGGGAGAGGTCGAACGGAGCCTTCAGCGACGTTC
>CAXBHV010001717.1:0-1814 GCA_963974855.1 uncultured Rhodopirellula sp.
TGTCTCTTTCAGGTCTCGCAAGAACTGGCCCCATTGAGCCACAAACGCTTCTTCGACGATCGCGAGTTGCGATAACTTGTCTTCGTCTTGTCCATGATGGCTTAGCGAGTGATAGCCTTCGTCCACCCCTTCGATCGGAAGAACGCCACCACCGCCAGGGATATGAAACGAAATGTAGCGTGTCGAATCCGTTTGCAGGGCGAGCTTGATCACGTCGCACATCGTTTTTTGGCGAGCGATCAAATCGTTTGGGTTGCCTATGTCGACCGGTTTCTTGGCATCAACGACTGGCTTGGGCAGGTTGGCCCATCGCTCTGATAACTCCATCCGTTTTTCGAGCTGCCGGACGCTGGTGAAATAGGCGTCCAAACGATCGCGGTCACCCGAGCCGAGTTGCCGCTCGAGTGATCTCGCATCTTCACCGACAAGGTCCATGATGCTGCGACCTTCGCGAACACGTTGGGCTTGAATCTTTCGCTGTTGCGGTGGATCGTTGATGAACAACTTGGCGAACAAACGCGACGGCGACGATTCCGGTGGGATCATCGATCCATTTTCGGTGTACGACGGACTGGTCGATCCACCGTTGCTAAGCACGAGCGATGGAAATCGAGTGGCATCGCCAAAGTGTTTGGCGAGTAATTGATCAATCGAAATCGAGTTCTTTGCCTTGCCCGCGGATCCCATCGGGGTGGCCGTCAAAATGCTCGCTTCGGCGCGGTGCCCTCCTTTGACTCCGGGGTGTGACGTCCCCGAGACCACGGTTACCTGATCCCGCAGGTCTTGTAACGCGCGAAGATAAGGTGTCGCTTGATAGTCGCGTCCCCCGGTCTCGGGAAACAAGTTATCGGCGACCAATCCAAGTCCAAGCGTCATCGTGACAAGTCGCTTCGGTTTGCTTTCGCTGCGATCATTGGCAAACGTCGGCTGCATCGCAGTTAACCATGGCAACCCCATCGAGATCCCTGCGCCACGTAACACGGTGCGACGGTTCAGGCGAGATTTGAGATTGAAGTAAATTGTTTTCTTCATGGTTTGTCTGTTCGTTAAGAACCAATATCAATAAATGAATGGTAAGTGATCGGACGGTAACGCAATGCCAACTATTTGGACAAAAAGATCGGACTTAAAACCACCTCGTTCAGCAGCGATCGCATTCCGAACTGGTCGTCGGATGTGGAATCGGCAATCTGTTCAACGACATGCCGGTCCGCGAACGCGATCGGGGCTCCGGTGCCGTACACCAGCAGTTTTTCAGCAAAGTTGCGAGCCAGCATTTTTTGTTCGCTCGCGATCAATTCGCGGAACTGGTTGAATCCAGCAAACGGACGACCATCGGCCAATTGGTAACTGGGGTCCACTTTGGGACCTTTACGATTGCCCTTTCCTGAGATCGCATAATGATCTCGCCATTGGCCGGCCGCATCAAAGCTTTCCAGTGCAAAACCGGGCGGGTCGATCTTAGAGTGACAGCTGGCACATTCGCTATGATTGCGGTGCAGTTCCAATTGGTCACGAATCGTTTTCGCACCACGGATGTCAGGCTCAATCGCAGGAACACTTTCAGGCGGCGGAGGAATAGGTTGTCCCAAAATGCGATCGCACACCCAAACGCCTCGCAGCACCGGCGACGTCGTCGTTCCGTTAGCCGTGACTTTCAAAATCGAACCTTGGGCGAGCAGTCCCCCCCGCGACGAACCTTTGTCAAGTTTGACGCGTTGCATCGCATCCCCTTCGATCCCGTCAATGCCGTAAAACCTTGCCAAGCGACTGTTCACAAACGTAAAATCCGAGCGGACGAGTTTGTCGCCGCT
>CAXBHV010001718.1:0-1812 GCA_963974855.1 uncultured Rhodopirellula sp.
CTTGATCGGTCGCGAACAGATCGCCGTGTTGGTTCAAGTCGAGACCGATGACAAAACGTAGCCCGGTTGCAAGAATCTCTCGGTGTTTACGATCCGGTGATACTTTCAGGATCGTCCCTCGTTCGCTTGCCAAGTCGTAATGCGACTGGCCCTTGCTATCGAGTAGCCACGCTTTGTTGTACGACATACAACCAAGACTGAAGTACAGATTGCCTTCGTCATCGATCGCAACTCCCGCCGCATCGTTGCGTGTATCACTGTTGTGTGTCTCTTGAGGCCAATCCGTGACCACCGCTTTGCTCGTGTCGGCTCGGCCATCGCCCGTAGCATCAGTCAACAGAGCGATCTTTCCGCGAGCTGCCACATAGACGCCCTCTTTGCTTGGCAAGATACCCACCGGCGTCAGCAAATCACCGCCCTTGGACCAGTAGACTTCCGACTTGTCTTCGATCCCATCGCCATTGGTGTCCGTCAGCACGTACACGCGACCATCGTAGCCTGCCGCATAGAGCCGACCGTCGGGGCCATACTCCACGCTGTTGATATTTGTCAGGTCGATCGGCAACCGGTGAACATCGATCCCCGGAACAAGAGTCGCAACTTGCGGTTCTGCGGCGATCATTTCGGAACCGCCTGCAGAGTACAGAGCAGTGAACAGGAATATACCGCTGCACACTGTTGCAGGGGAATATCGCATCGTATTCATAGGTCACGCTACATTGACGAAATTGTGGAGTTAGTAAACTGCGGGTCGATGTCGACGGTAGTGGATTTGGACAGGACGGTGATCTGAGCCACGCGGCGAAAGTCATGCTGTGGGATGTGGTCGCGGACTCGGATTACGGTGCCGGTGCCGGATTATCCCAGCGGATTTTATAGAGTCGCTCGTCCGCCAGTTTTAGCGGCACTGCATCGGTGAATCGGATCGTATCGCTCCACCAATTCTCTGCCGTAGCTTGGTGAAATACGATGCGATCGGAGGCGGAGTTGCGATCAACCGACTTGATTTTCAATTGGTCGCCAAAGCCTTCAGCAACTGTGAAAGTGCGTTTGTCGCAATCGAACATCAACACCTGCGTGTCCGTCGTTACGAACAATTGCTTGCCGTCGCGTTTCGGCGACAAATCATGTCCACCGTTGCTTGGAAGTGGCGTGCGTGATTGTACCTTCCAGCGTTCTTGGGGTGTCGCGTCCACATCAGCAACTAACGCCAGCAACTCTTTCTCTCCGAGAGCCCAGAGGCATTTGCGATGGGAATCCCAGACGGTTCCATGAGCGCCTAGTAAGGAAATAGCCTGTACGACAGACGCAGGATTTTGTTTTTCGTCGCGATCATAGAATTGCACCTGATCGCCGCCAAAGCTCGACGCAACGGCGATCTGACGATCGGGCAACAAGCAGGCACTATGAGCATTCTTTGCCTCGGCCAAGAAACGGCATTCTTTCGTGGTGCGGTCGATCAGAGCCACTCCGCCACTCGATGACGTGATCAACAGCAAGTCGTCTTCATAGGGCTTGCAATCATCGGTCGACCGAAATCGCGAGCGAAAGTTCGCGGGAATCGAAGGTGATTGCTCCGCACGCCAACTCCACTTTTTTAGCTCCGGCATCTCGGGGGCGATAACAAAGACTTCTTCGGCACCGCAGCAGATTAGGTCATGTGGTTCCGCCAACGCAGTCATCGGTATCAAGGCCAATGCGAAAATGAAAGTAGCAAAGGTGGCTCGGGTCATTGGCCAAGTCTTTCTTGGAAAGTTCATCAAAGGTCTCGAATCATGTTTAGGATCTTCGGATCAATAAATGGCGGGCGGT
>CAXBHV010001719.1:0-1811 GCA_963974855.1 uncultured Rhodopirellula sp.
GGCAAAAAACTCAACAAAAACGACTCGCTTCCAAAGGGTCAGACCCCTTTTCGGAGACTCGCTGAGGTTTCTTCGTTTGAATTCGTTTTGGATTTGCTGGCATTCGTCCAATGACTGGCGATCATCGTGTCGATGACTAATTGGGTGAAGTGGTACATCAGCATCGGGATCACGCTGACGCCACAATCGATGGCGATCTGCAGCCCAATCGTCAGCGTTTTTTGGCTGCCCGCGATCCCGACCGCAATCTGACTCTCACGGTCCGCCCGGACCACCCGTGCGGCGAAGACGCCAAACACGAGTGCCGCCACGTGCAGCATCGCTACCGAGACAAAAAGTTGTCCGATTTGTAAGCCAAACAGCGAGGCATTCTCCTGCATCGCTTCGCGGACCACCATGGCGCTCGCGATCGATCCGAAGCCCACCATCGACAGAATACCGAGCTGGGCAAGGAACGATAAGCGGAACTTTTGGCGATCTGCCCATTCTGCGAGTCCCGCCATTCGCATCGTCTGCGTCAATACGATGGGAATGACGACGACCAAGGTCAGGTTCCAGACCTGATCGGTCACCGACAGTTCCGTGGTCTTTGCTAGCACCAAGGCGACACCGATGGGCACTACTGCGATGCAGGCCAAATTGGTAACGACGGTGGTCATCAGCGCGATCGATTCGTTTCCACCCGCTTTGCGTGTCCATACGGCGGCTGATGCCAGCGTGCACGGGACCAGCGATGCGACGAACAAACCGCCAAAGATCGGCGCCGGCAAATAGGCCCTCATCGGCCAACACATCATCGGCACGACGACGATATTGATCGCGATTGCTAGCAGTGTCGGCAGCGGCTTGCGAAGACTCTGCCGCACCGAATGGGCCGGCAGCGTGATCCCCATCGACCCCATCACGGCGAACACAATCGCACTGCGTAATGTCGTCATCTCTAACAGCGGAGTCAGTGCTTCGCTAGCAAAGAAACCTATGACAAAGACCAACACGAGCGAGATCAGAAACCAATGTGATTTTAGCCTTGCCCACATGTTGTAATATTCCCAAACGACCTATCGGCAAGGAGGGCAATGAACTTAAGATTCGGAGGTGTCTATCGCTGTTCGCTAGCGTGCAGGGTATCAGAAGCACCCGATGCTTCCGAGGCACACTGCAAACGGACTCGTATGGGTCCGCAAAACACGGTTTTTTAACGTCAACGGTTTCGGTCGCCCTCGCAGGGAAAGGATTCCCAATGCATGAACGGACACAACGAGCCTTTGCTCGCTTGGTGTTCGTTGTCTGCTGCGCGTTGCCGACTTCAATCGTTTTGATGACGATTCTGGTGACCTGGACCCCCTGGTATCACCGCCATTGTCTGCGAACGATCACCGCGTCGATCGCCAAAGACACGGGGTTCGACGTCGAGATCGAAGATTTCGATCGCCCCAGTCCCTCGCGATTGGAACTGCAAAACGTTCGATTGTTGGATCCAGAGACGAAGCGTGAGGTTGCCAAGGTCTACAAGCTCACCTGGACCGAAGTGAACGACGGTGTTTCGATTGTGCTGCATCAACCCGAGCTGCAATCCTCGGAACTGGGCAATACTTGGCGATTGGTGCACGACCGGTTTTTGTGCCAATCGATTTGTGTTTCGACGCCAGTCCGTTTTGCTGCCAACGACTTGACCATTCACAGCGACACCGGGCCGATGACGCTGCGTGACGTCGATGCTTGGATCGAACCTGGCAACCCGTCGATAATCGGCAGTTCCACCCGAGCGACGATCGAATGTTTGCCCACCGGCCAGCCCACGGATCGCGGTT
>CAXBHV010001720.1:0-1810 GCA_963974855.1 uncultured Rhodopirellula sp.
TGCTCAAGAGCGGTTTGCCCGATTTGCTGAACCTTAGTCTCTCTAAGAATGAATCGATTGCATTGGTCGATCGCGAGCGGCTCCGCGATGCGACCCGCGAATTACAATTCGCCAAGATTCTGCAAGCCGATAATCCCCAACTCCGCTTGCAGTTGGGAAAAACCTTAAACGCAGACCGACTGTTGTTGCTCTCGATGGAGCAGCAACAAGGCAAACCGATGCTGCGAGCTGTCGTGTGTGATGCCAATTTGGGAGTGCGATTGGCTCATGAAAGATTTGCCTTCTCGGAGAACCTCCTGCAATTGACGGAGCGTTTAGCGGCAAGTGTTGACGAAATCAACCTGCGGTTCACGGGCGGAATCCACACAATCGTTGCGGTGCCCTCGTTTCTTTCCGAAGACTTCAGTCAACGGTTTGCCCATCTGCAATCTCGTTTCAGCAACCTGCTAAGCGACTCGCTGGCGACTTACCCCAGTGTCGCCGTGGTCGAAATCGAAGAAGCCAACGCGATTTTGCGTGAACAACAGGTGACACTTTCCGACGGACTGCGGCGACCGATCGCAATGATCGTCAAGGGCACCTACACAATCCAGGAAGCAAAGCCGGAATCCCCACGCCAAGTCACTTTGCACATTGAGTTGACAAAAGACGCAGCCGATTCGGAGACCATCGATAAGACGATTGAACTCCGGCACGTCGACGACTGGTTAATCAAGACGTTTGCAAAACAGTTATCTACGATGGGAGGTACAAACGACTCTTCGTTAACCGTTGATTTACAGAAAGCCATTTTGGTGCGGCATGCAGAGCGATTCGCAGAACTTGGCGACTGGGGCCGATCGAGCTCGCTTCGCGAGGCGGCACTCGTACTTGATCCCCAAGACGCTCTTCAGCGCGGACTCGTGATCAGTGAACTGCAATATCATTTCACTCGCGACATCGATCAACTTTGGTTTCAGAAAACATCGTCCACAGAACATCGTCAAGTGATCCTGCAGCGTGCTGCCGACGACTACGTCCGAGCACTCGATCACCTCGAGTTCTTGATCCAGAATCGACGGATCAAACGTGTCGATGCGATTGGGCTGTTTCAATCACAGATGTGGTACAAACAGGGCGCCGTGGGTCCGATCCCCGACGACATCTCGCGACACACTGCACTGCAGCCTGCTTGTATTGCACAGCGCCGATTTATCCGTGAAGTCTACGCGGCGGTTAACGAACTCGAACCAGGCCGAGTGCTTCCGGCACACCTAAGCGATCCGTTTTATGGCTGGCAATACCCGCTGGTACTGCACACCTGCAACGACGTCATTTTCAATCATTACAACCAGGATTCACTCGAATCGCTGTGGGACACGATCAGTCGCGTCTTGCCAGATGACGCGCACGTTTCCTCGCTTGTCATGGGGGTGATGAGTCGCGATTTTGCGTCGGAAACGCGAGCGGACCATGCCGAGTTCCTGGACCGGCGGCAAACGCTGCAAACATCGGTCGGCGAAACCAATGATCCGCAGGCGAAAAAATTGGCGACCACGGAGTATCACAAAGTGTTGCCCAACGATTTCCATCATCACGTGGATCAAGCAATGCTTCAATGGACGTCATTTTTAGAACGGCTGACGGAGTCGGATCGTGCCGTAGTCCGGCTGTATGGTCACTACGGACGTTTGAAGATTTTCGGAAAGCAAAACCCTGTGCCCATCATTGACGAACTGGAATCGCAGCTCGCCGAGATCAAGCAACTTGGACGCATTCACGAACGCGAGCTGAAACCGCTGGAAACCAACCTCGCGATGACGCGAAAGCG
>CAXBHV010001721.1:0-1809 GCA_963974855.1 uncultured Rhodopirellula sp.
GCGGATGATCAAGCTCGCTCCACAGCACAATGGTGCCTCCCGGCGTTGTGTGATTCACCGCTGCAGAAATCGCACGCGCTAAATTGGCCCAAGAGTTCTGTTGGCTTGAACCCTCGATGGTTGCGATCACCAAGGGTGCCGCAGGAGGAAAATCGTCTTCGGAGTGGCGTGGCCGTTCAAACCAGCGACGTGTCGCCTCGGGAGTGCCGGCAAAGATGCCGCCTACATCGCCATCGGGAGTGGAAGCCACCGCCAACAAGACTTGAACCCCCAACATCCATCCGACGTGCGACTCGTTCGACGTTTTTTTCTTTGCCCGCGGCTGTTGCAGTGCTTTCTGATGCCGCAAACGAGTGTTGGAATCCGCCAGCATTGGGTAGACGCCGCTCAGTTCATTGTCGCCTACCGCATCGCCCGGCCGTGCCGCCAGGATCGGCAATACCAGATCGGCATCGGCGAGAAAGCGGTTCAAGTAAATGGGGTCCGCATCGATGTCGGCTCCGAGATAACGCAGCAAGTCGCGTTTTTGCGAGTCATGACGAATGACATGTGCAATCGTTTCGAATTCGCTCTGCAATTGCTGTAAAAGTGCATCGTCGGTCTCGTCCCACAGCACGATATCAATCGTTTCGACATCGGCCAGTTCGATCTCCAACAGCACGCCACGAATGACTTCGCAAACATCAGGCACGTTGGGGTCCACCGCCAACGCGATGCGGTCGCCCGGCGCGATAGCGGCGGTCAGCGGCGGGAAATCGGCAGGAGCTCTCAGTGCCTCGCGTGTCGCGTTAGCGACATTGCCGATGCGCTGGCTAAAGGCCGTTTCGTATTGCCAAACTTCGTTAGCAACGATTTTTTCGGTGACCTGGGCGGAGTTGGTAGATTGGTTCAATGCAGCGTTCTCTGCCAGCGGGGAGTGCGATGGGCGAGCGGATTATCGCTCAAAATTGATCGACATCGACGTTTCCGCCGATAGATAGACATCTATTCTCTTGAAAACAACGCCGCTGGCCAGCACCCAACTTGTACTAGGGAAAAAAGTTGACCGCTTGGTAAGTACCAATGTTGCCCAGGTCTCCGCCCCAATAGCGTGAGGGAGCGGCAAAATCGCGAGCCTGAGCGGCGGCCCGTCCTGCACCAGATAAGGTACGCCGGGGGTATGCCTGAGCCTCAACTTGACTTCTACCCCGCAGTGCTAGAGCAAATCGCAATCCAAATCAGTTTTTGTAATGTCGATCGGCAAACAGCGACGTGGAGAAGTCGGATGGAAATTCTTCTAATGATGGCGGGGACGCAGTTCGTGCGTGGCTTTTTCGTTCATTCCAAGTTGCCCCAAGCAGTAGATCAAACTGCGGCACTAAGTTGGCGAAGCTTCGGCCAATGGAGGCGTTGCTCGATCAACGGATCGCGAAGCTGGCTTCGATAGCAACGTACCTCGTAACCATGCCTGCATGGGACGCTCGAAAAAGTGAAACGTAATCCAGGAACCTGGAATCAAAATCGCAAAGTAGCCAATCAGCGTTACTGGTTGGTAGAAAATCGCAGAATCCAATCCTAGCTCGATCGCAGCAATCACAAAGACGAGCTGCAGTGGAAAATGGAGCAGGTAAGTCGAGTAGGTGATGTCACCGATCCAGCTGAAGGGTTGAAACCATTTGCTGAATCGCATCTCCGCTGCGATCAACGTCACGATGGTCAACGGATACACAGGGGTTCGAAAAACGAATTTCCCTGTCGTCGCATACCCAACCCAAACCGCCAACGTGACAGCGGACAGGACGATATCCGTGCCTGCGGTTCGCCGCTTCA
>CAXBHV010001722.1:0-1805 GCA_963974855.1 uncultured Rhodopirellula sp.
GACGCGCGACGCAGCGCGAATTTCTTCGTAGAAACGGTCGACTGCCTGCTGATCTTTCATCAACTGGCCAGGCAACATTTTCAGCGCCACAGTTCGCTGCATGCGGACATGTTCGGCTAAAAACACCTGCCCCATGCCGCCGCTGCCTAGTTTGTTCTTGAGCGCATAATCGCCTAGCTGTTGCGGCATCTCCTCGGGTTCATCGTTGGCCACCTTAGCCGCATTTTTTCCGTGTTCGCCCAAAAGAGCAGATCCCGATAAATCGAGTTCCGAAAAATCATCGCTCGACCCACCACCCCCATCACATGTTGGGGGCTCTTCTGCAATAGGAATCAATTTGGGAGAGGACGATTCAGGCACGACGAGTCAACTTTGAAGCGAAAAGTTTGCTGGAAAGAATAGAAAACGCCAGCTGCCTTGCTCTGCTAACAAGGTGCACGCCAGGAGGGACTTCAAACAGCTCAATTGTTAGAACGCTGATTCTAGGCTACGGAACCCACTTTTATAGAACAAATATCCTGTATGGATGACCGGAACCGGAGGATTGGGTAGGATTCCTTAGGTTTTGAGGGTGCTGCTTTGCCGGGTTGCGTTTTCCCCCTCCCTAAGCCATTGTTTTCGCCTCGACATTCTGTTTTCCCACCAATTCGCACAACGGAAGCTGATCTCTTGTCTGATACGCAATCGGGCGGCCCCCTTCCCTCTCTCGCTGGCTCCGTCGCTGACGCAAAAGATCGCATTTTGCGGATTGCGACACGTGAGAGTCCGCTTGCGATGTGGCAAGCCGAGCATGTCGCTAGCTTGCTTCACACAGCCGGTTTCGCGACGAAATTGGTGCCGATGGTCAGCGGCGGCGATACCGACATGCGCCCGATTGAAGCGGGTCGGCAGGTCGGTGTCTTCACCAAACGAATTCAACAAGCGATTTTGGATGATGAGGCCGATATCGCGGTCCATTCCCTGAAAGATCTGCCCACCGAAGTCGATCCCAATTTGGTGCTGGCCGCAGTGCCCGCGCGTGAGGTGGTTCAGGATTGTTTGGTGTCGAGTTCACGGTGGACCATTGCGACGTTGCCCAAAGCAGCCAAAATTGGCACCGGCAGCCGTCGTCGTGCGGCTCAGTTGCGATACCACCGCCCCGATCTGGATGTCCAACCGATTCGCGGAAACGTGCAAACACGACTCGAGAAACTGCGTGTCGGCGAATACGACGCGATCATGTTGGCGGCGGCTGGTTTGACGCGTTTGCAAATGGACGAGGTGACTCGCGTCGAATTGCCGCTCGATGAAATGTTACCTGCACCCGGCCAAGGAGCACTCGCGATCGAAGTACACCGAGATGCGAACGAGGTGCAAAGCATCGTTGCGATACTAAACGACATTCACGCGAGGGCGACAGTGACAGTCGAGCGAACTCTGCTAGCGGCACTCAACGGTGGCTGTCTTGCCCCGATTGCAGCCTACGCCCAAATCAACGATGGCGTGCTGTCGCTCGATGCCGTAGTGTTGTCAACCGACGGAACGCAGCGATTGGACGATAGCCGATCGATCGACTTTGATCCTAGTCAATGGGAAGTCTGTGCGAAAACGCTCGCCGAGCAAGCGAGCGAAAGTTTGGCCAGTCGCGGTGCTCGT
Source organism: uncultured Rhodopirellula sp. (assembly GCA_963974855.1). GTDB lineage: Bacteria > Planctomycetota > Planctomycetia > Pirellulales > Pirellulaceae > Novipirellula. The sequence continues at coordinate 1,636 of CAXBHV010001722.1, forward strand.
GAATTGATTCACGAATCCCGATCGTAATTCCGATCGTGACGACTTCGGCTGTCCGATTGAGTGCCCCGAACGCCTCGGTCCAAGAACAATAAGTTCCATTCATTCTTGTGAGCCGACGACGCTAGCCGCATTTATCTACACGGAATTGTTAGCAATGATTTCCGCTCCGG
>CAXBHV010001723.1:0-1804 GCA_963974855.1 uncultured Rhodopirellula sp.
CTTGCTCTGCTTCGATGCGGGCCAGTCGTTCGGAGTGATGCGATTGCTTGATCAAAATGCCAAAAGCAATCGCGGCTACCAACAACACCGAACCACTGATCGCGATCGAGGCCGCCATTCCTTGGTGATGTCGACACCACCGAATGCTACGCTGCACGACACTTTCGCGATAAACCGAGACGGCATCGCCGGCAATGAACCGCCGCACATCGCTGGCCAACTGGTCCGCACTGCGGTAGCGATCTTGCGGTGACGCCGACATCGCTTTACCGACGATCGAAATCAAGGGAGACGGTACTCGCGGCTGGATCGATCGCAGACTCGGGAAAGATGCGTTTTTGACCTGTTCAAGGATTTCGCCAACGGGCTGTCCATGATAGGGATGACGTCCCGCGATGATCGTGTACAAGACCACGCCGAGCGAGTAGATGTCCGAGGCTGGACTGATTTTTGAATTATCTCCCGCCGCCTGTTCGGGTGACATGTAGGCCGGGGTGCCCACGACCGTTCCATCCGGCTCGATCATTGACGAAACGTCCGCGGCCGAAGGGGCAACACGGTGGCGTTCGCTATCGCCGTTGGGTGCAACGGGTTGGTTGACCGACTGGGCCAAGCCCCAATCCAGCACCACGGTTTCAGCGAAATCGCTGATCATCACGTTGGCTGGTTTTAGATCGCGATGGATCACGCCTCGCTTGTGCGCGTAGGCGACCGCGTTACAGATATCGACGAAGCGCTGTAATAGCGGTTCGAGCGACTCGCCGAATTGGAACCGCGTCTGTCGACGACGGTCAGATTGATTTTTATGGTGTTGCTCGATGAATTCGCGGAGCGTGACTCCCTCGAGCAATTTCATCACATAGAACGCATCTCGCCGATCCTCCAATTCATGGACAGGCACGATCCCCGGATGTTGAAGCTGGCTGGTCACCTTGGCTTCATGCAGAAAACGAAGACGTTCCTGCTCGGTCACATCCTCGGCATCGGTAAACCGCTTGACCGCAACTTCACGATCCAATTGGCGATCGACCGCTTTTTCGACGACGCCCCATCCGCCCCGGCCGACTTCACCGACACTTTCGTATCGCGACAACGATTTGTCATCGCCGTTTGCTGTTGCGGGATGATTCAAATTCGGATTGGACAGCTGACTTGGATTCGATCCAATCGTAGCGTCATGAATTGCATCGGAAGCAGCAGCAGCAGGACGCGAGCGGTTTTGACGTGAGCGAGAACGAGACTTTTTCGACGAACTCGCATCACGACTCAGTGCATCAGGATTACGTGCATCCGGATCACAGCCGCTCCGATCATTTTCGCTGGTCGGATCACGATGTCGGCGGGTTGAATCCGGCTGTTTTGAATCAGAGTGTGTCATGCCGACCCATGTTTTGAAATCACCAACTGCATCGAGTCCGCGACCCGCCGCTCCCTATCCCGCTGGAAACGTAGGTCGTTGTTGCGTGCCAGTCCGCTGCGATGCCGCTGGAATTTCATCACACCCACGATGATCCGCTCTCCTGGGAACCAATCAAACCGGTCGTAACGATTGACCGCATCATACCGCTCCATCCCCGTAGCCCATCGCTGTGAAGTGTTTAAGCAGCTAGGCAGGAGTCTTTCAGTAAATTAGCCGCTTTGGCGCAAGCCACGGTTCCAGCATTCAGCCGGGGCCATCGCCCAAACGGCTAAACGGCTTGACCCTCCCAGCAAAGGCGGAAGAGTCGGAAAACGAGCCTCTAGCGAGTTTTCCGGGGAGGGCAATGTGGCAGCGGAAACCGACGTTCCATCAGCAAGCCGTCAA
>CAXBHV010001724.1:0-1803 GCA_963974855.1 uncultured Rhodopirellula sp.
GTCGGATATTGGAGGCGACTTTTTCTTCCGGCCGATAGTGCTGTTACCTCTCCACCGACGAAGTCGGGGGAGAGGTGGCAGAAAGCCAGCGCAACCGAAAATCGCAGCAAGAGCGGTCCAGCGCTAGCCCCGGTTGGATGGTGACGAACGCGTAAGCGAGGGACCGGCGATGGTTCAAGAGTCCCTCGCTTACGCATTCGGATTAGAAAAATGCTTCACAGCGTTCGCCAAAGCGGCTAACTAAATCAGCAGTCTCCACAGAGGGGCGGAATGTGAAACTTTGGCGGTCCTGTCAGTCGACCGATCCGCCCCACAGCTAGCTTCGATGGAATTTTGGGAAAACCCTTGTCGAAGTGCCCTTGGGCGGATAGCCTATTTCTAACGTGAATGGGCGACCTCGGCGGAGGTTCGTCACATTGGGATTTGCGGCCGCTTGCAGCCTAACTGCTAAAGAGCCATGACAAAAAATATGACGATTGATTCAGACGCGGCCAAATTGGGTCGCACAAGTGATTCCGTACTTTCAGCGGACACGAACTCAGGTGCGGATTGCGCCGCGGAAAAAACTTCTGCCGCCAAGCCCTCTTTTCCAAAACCCTCGCCTCGCGGGCTGGCTAACGAGCAATCGCTCGGTGCGTCGACCCAGTGCGTGCACAGTGGTGAACAGCGGCAAAAAGCCGAAGGTTCGATTACCGCTCCGATCTACGCGGCGTCGACGTTTACTTTTGACTCGACCGCCTCGCTGTTGCGTTTCGTCAATGGCGAAGAAGAACGCGAAGAGTACGGTCGCTACGGCAATCCCAACGAAAAAAGTGTCGAAGCCAAATTGGCGGCACTCGAAGGGGCCGAAGAGGCGATTCTGTACAGCTCGGGCATGGCCGCGATTGTCGGTCTGTTGATGGCGAAGCTGAGCAGTGGCGACGAAATCGTTTTCTTTGACCAATGTTATCATCGCAGTCGCGAATTTTGTGCAAAACATTTGTCGCGTTTTGGCGTGGTGACACACCAAGTTCCGACGGGCGATTTCGAAGCACTCGAAGCCGCGATTACGCCGCGGACCAAGATGTTGGTCAGCGAATCGCCGACCAATCCACATCTGACGACCATCGATTTGGAAAAGTTTGCGGCGGTAGGAAAGTCCAACGAAGTCGAAACGCTGATCGATGCAACTTTGGCGACTCCGTTCAACATCAAACCGATCGCTTACGGTGTCGATTACGTGTTGCACTCGGCAACCAAGTATCTCGGCGGTCACAACGACTTGCTCGCAGGCGTGATTTGCGGTCGACGTGAGCAGTTGGAATCGGTTCGTTCGCTGCGTGGAGTGCTTGGCGGAGTCAATTCGCCTCACAATTTGTACTTGCTCGAGCGTGGACTAAAAACGTTCGCGCTGCGTATGCAGCGGCACAACGATAACGGCATGGCGATCGCCGAGTTCCTGGAAGCCCACCCCCGTGTGGACCGCGTTTATTACCCGGGACTGAAATCGCATCCATCGCATGAATCAGCTGTCGCACAGATGCGTGGCTTCGGCGGTTTGATCACGTTTACGGTCAAAGACGCGGATTGGGAAGAGACGTCGCGAATCGTGGACGCTGCGAAAATTCCACGAATTGCCGCCAGTTTGGGCGGAGTCGAGTCGTTGATCGAGCAACCGTTGGTGATGAGCTACTATCACTGCACCCCCGAAGATCGTGTCCGTTTTGGAATCGCCGACAACATGATTCGCATGTCGTGCGGGATTGAAGACACCGAAGATCTGATCGCCGACCTGGCACAAGCGCTCCAGGCGTAAGCCCAATG
>CAXBHV010001725.1:0-1803 GCA_963974855.1 uncultured Rhodopirellula sp.
ATCGCAAGAAGTCGCCCGGATACTCCGACTGGATCAATCCTTGCATCGCCAGCGCCATGCGTTTGACGTTAATGTATTGGCCGTCGTAACGCATCGACCCACTCATATCCATGATCACGCAGGTTGCACATTTGGGGTGATTGCGTGTTTTGTGAACGACAATGTCGTCGCTGTGCAGCCGCAATGGCCGCTCATCACCATGCCTCAACAGCGCGTTGATAATCGTCTGCGGCAAGTCCATGTTCGCAACACTATCGCCAAACTCGTACGGCTTGGTTTGCTGCAACTCCACAGCCCCTTCGCCAATCACGTCGCCGTGATGGCGTCCCGAGCGTGAGGGTGCCAATTGACTAAAGATTCGCTCCAGCAGTCGCCCTTGGAAAATCTTGTAGGCTTTTGGCGTCAATCGAAAGCCGCCTTTGTTGTTGGGATCCTTTTCCAATCCTTGACGTTCAGCTTGTTCGCGAGCGAGGTTCTCTAATTGCTGACGCATCTCTTCGAGCTGCTGCATATCGCCAGGCTTTGTGAACTCGCTCAGCAGTTCCATATCGATGATGGCGATCTGAGCTGTCTTCTCAGCCTCTGCGAGCTGTTTCAAGAGTTCGTCGATCTTTTCGAGTTCCTCTTTGACTTCGAGTGCCTTGGTGATCGACATCGACTGGATGCCGGTGAAATGGTACTTCGAGGCAAGTTCCTCGATATTGTGTTTGTCACTCATCCGCTGAGTAACCTTTAGCAAATTTCTGGCCGTGTCGCTGTTATCGTCACCTGCTTGATACCACAATGATTCCAGCAAGTACGGTTGTTCTTGAACCACGGCGCGGCGAAAGAACTTATCGAGTTCCTTTGGCAAACGGACATCCTTAGTCGATTGCTGGAACGCGCGTCGTGCCTTCTTCTGAACCGAATCACATTCGTAGGTCTCCAGGATTTTGCGTTTACGTTCTTCGAGAATAGCCCGCAACATGTCAAAGCTCGGCCCCAAACCAGCCATCTGACTAGGGTCTAAACGAATGGCTCGGGCAAGCTCCTCTTCGGTCAACTCGTGATAGTTGCCGTACATCAACGCTTGTTCAAACGCCGACGAAACAAGATCCGGCGGCGGCTGAGTCGGTGATGGAAATTTGGTCGGATCGTATTTTTGATAGGCGTGAATCACGCCTCCGAGTCGACGGTCCATTCGGATTTCCTGCGGATAATAATGAATGTGGGATAGGCTTCTAGCCTGCCATTTCGGTGGTCGTCTCAGCGAACACAGGCTAAGCGTTGATGTTGCGGGATTGCTTAGAACTCGTACTGAATTTTCCCGAATCGCTGCGAACGACTAATTCGTTCCATGCTGTACAGTCCCGCCAAGACAAACTCGACACAACTGGCACGGACCGCGTCGTTCTCGCTCGCATTGAGTTCAAACGCCTTATTCCATGCCGGTGGCACTTGGCGAAGCCGTTCGGCGTAGTGGCTGCTTGGCAGCATGTCGCCCACTTCGACGCGAACCCCACCGCGAAAGATCTCGGCAATGTCCGACAATCCATGCTCTTCGACGTATTCCTTGAAAACAACTTCAATCGCCTGAGCCACGACAGCGTCCAACACTTGCCGCTCACTCATTTGATGAGTGCCCATCAAATCGAGTTCCAACTTTCCAAGCGAACTGGAATAGATGTGTCCCAAGTCGCTGATTCGCGGCACGGCAGGTTTCTCACCATGCAATACGCCTCGTTGACGTGCCGACGCGACCAACGTGCGAAAGTTGGCGAGTGAAAACCGTGCCGATACACCTGAGGCCTGGTCAATGTACTT
>CAXBHV010001726.1:0-1801 GCA_963974855.1 uncultured Rhodopirellula sp.
CGTGAGCGGCCGGGTTCCACGCATTACCCGGTGCCTTACGGCCCACGGCTCACAAAAGGATCGACGTTTTGCCGGCATCTGCCCAGCGACGTCCTTTAGCTGACTTCCATCGAAGTGCCCATTGTTGTGCCGGGGGCTGGCAACGAACTGGATCCTTCCAAGTAGATGTCAATCGCTCGTGCTGCACCACGACCTTCGTTGATCGCCCATACGACCAAGCTCTGGCCACGACGGCAATCGCCTGCGGCAAAGACCCCTTCGATGCTGGTGGTAAACTCACCATGCGTCGCTTGGTAATTGCTGCGTGGATCGCATTCGATGCCGAGCGATTTGGCGATGTATTGCTCAGGCCCCAAGAAGCCCATCGCCAGCAAGATCAACTGGGCTGGCCATTCTTTCTCGCTGCCTTCGACTTCGGCCATCTTCCAGCCGCCATCGTCTCCCTTGGTCCACTGAACTTGAACGGTTTTGATGCCACGCAAGTTGCCGGCATCGTCCTTGAGGAATTCCTTGCTGAGGATTTGGTACTCGCGAGGATCGCGACCGAACTTTGCAGTTGCTTCTTCATGGCCATAATCGACGCGGAAAATACGCGGCCATTCGGGCCATGGATTTTCCGGAGCACGATCTTCGGGCGGCTGCGGCAACAATTCAAAGTTGACCAGGCTGCGGCAACCGTGACGGATGCTCGTGCCGATACAGTCGGTACCGGTGTCACCACCCCCGATCACGATCACGTCTTTGCCTTCGGCGCTGATGAATTCATCACCAAGCGTATCGCCGTGCACGCTTTGCTTCGTGTTGGCTGTCAAGAATTCCATTGCAAAGTGAACGCCGTTGGCATCGCGGTTTGCGATCGGCAAATCACGAGGCTTGGTCGCTCCGCACGCCAACAGCAGTGCGTCAAAGTCGTTGGTCAATTCTTTCGCATCGACATCTTCGCCAACGTTCACACTGGTCACGAACTTGATGCCTTCGGCAGTCATCTTGTCGACCCGTCGCTGGATCACTTCTTTGGAAAGTTTCATGTTGGGGATGCCGTATTGCAGCAATCCACCGATGCGGTCGGCTCGTTCGTAGACCGTGACTTCGTGGCCGGCTTTGTTCAATTGATCCGCAGCGGTTAAACCCGCAGGGCCACTGCCGACGATTGCCACCTTTTTGCCGGTGCGCGAGGTGGGCGGTTCCGGATGGATCCAGCCTTCTTCCCAAGCACGATCGACGATCGCGTTTTCAATGTTCTTGATTGTGACAGGAGGATTCGTGATCCCCAACACGCACGAACCTTCGCATGGCGCAGGACACACGCGGCCGGTGAACTCGGGGAAGTTGTTGGTTTTGTGAAGTCTTTCGATCGCTTCTTTCCAGCGGTCGTTGTAAACCAAGTCGTTCCACTCGGGAATCAAGTTGTCGATTGGGCAACCGCTGGTCGATTGACAAAACGGCACGCCACAATCCATACACCGGGCGCCTTGTTCACGCAGGAGCTCGACTCGAGGTTCGGTGTAGATTTCGTCGTAATCGTTGATGCGGACAACGGGCAGTCGCCAAGCGACTTTTTTGCGATCAAACTCTTTAAATCCGGTTGGCTTTCCCATAACTATTCTCAATCTTGTCGTTGTGGTGGTTGTTCGGTAACGGACGCCGCCGATGTGCGATCGCCCTCTGCAGGGAAGTCGAGCGGCCCGTGTGTTTGACACAGGCCGGTCGACGATTTTGTTGGGCTTACGACGCCGAAGCGACGGTTTGAGCCTTCATTTCTTGCAAGACGCGTTTGTAGTCTCGCGGCATTACCTTGACG
>CAXBHV010001727.1:0-1801 GCA_963974855.1 uncultured Rhodopirellula sp.
GGCCCTGCTGCCAATTATGGTCCCGCAGACGCATATGGAGCTGCCGAAACGACGCCGGGGGCCAACGCCTATCCCGCCGAAACGCCAAACTACAACGCTGGCGGCAACGTCGCCAACGAGCGAATCGCCTCGCGAACGCTTCAACCGGGGATGATGAATCAACCGGCTCCCTCTGCCGCCCCACAACAATTTGATGCCCCGATTGCTGCACAACCCGTCCGAGTCAATCCGGCGGAAACGCTTGCCTCGCCCGGCGACCGTCGACTCGAAGGCATCCAGTCCCCAAGCATTGTGATCCAAAAACGGGCTCCGAGCGAAGTCAAAGTCGGCAAACCCGCATCGTTTGTCATTCACGTTCAAAATGTCGGCTCGGTCGAAGCACTTGACGTGCAAGTTCATGATCGTGTTCCGCAAGGCATGCGGATGATCGACGCATCGCCGACTCCCCAACAGCAAGGCGAAATCTTGGTTTGGGAACTCGGCGCGATGCCAGCCGGAGACGAACGCACCGTGACCATGCAATTGGTCCCTGAACAAGAAGGTGAACTCGGCAGCGTCGCTCGTGTGACGTTCGAAGCCGCGGCTTCGGTACGCACCATCAGCACTCGCCCTGAACTGAAAGTCGTGCAACGTGCCCCCGAACAAGTACTGATCGGTCAACAACTCGAAATCGAAGTCGAAGTATCCAACCCAGGTTCCGGAGCCGCCACGGGCGTCGTCGTTCAAGAAGACGTTCCCGAAGGACTCGAACATCCCAAGGGCAAACAACTCGACAACTTGTTGGGCGACTTAGCTCCGGGCGAAACTCGCCATCAAGTGCTGCGAATGCGAGCCGTTGCTCCGGGCATGATTCAAAACACGATTCGCTTGGTTGCCGATGACGGCTTGACCACCGAACACACCGTCAATGTCGAGGTCGTTGCTCCCGAAATTCAAGTCGCCCTTGCGGGACCGGCTCGACGTTTCTTGGAACGCCCCGCGACCTATCAACTCGAGATTGTCAACAACGGCACCGCCGACGCGACCCATGTTGAAATCAAAGCTCAACTCGATCGCGGGTTCACCTTTGTAAGCACCGACTTCGAAGGCCAATACGATCCATCTCAACACGTTGTGTCTTGGTATCTGGAAAGTTTGCCGAAGGGTGGCCGTGGTCAAGTTCCTTTGACGCTGCTGCCAGTCGAAGAGGGCAACCGCAAGATCGTTTTGGATGCCCGAGCGGACCTTGGCGTGATCGCAAAGAGCGAAAGTTCGGTGACCGTCGAATCGCTTGCCGAGATGACATTCCAGATCACCGACTCGGCAGATCCAATCGAAGTGGGCGGCGAATCAATCTACGAAATCCGGGTCAAAAACAGCGGCTCGCGTGACGATAGCAACGTGCGAGTTCAACTGCAGTTGCCACCAGGAATCGAACGAATTGCCTCGGACGGCGATGCACAAGAAGACGGCCGCGGAGGAATGTTCTTTGCTCCTAAACCGCTACTCGCTGCCAACAGCGAACTGGTTTATCGGATCCGAGTCCGCGGCGTTGCCGAAGGCACTCACATCGTCAAAGCGATCGTCACCAGCGATCAATCCGCGGTGCCTGTCACCAAAGAAGAGAGCACGATGGTGTACTCGGACCGCTAAGATCAGTTCGATCCGAACTCGCGTATCAATCAAAGCCCGCGGTAATCCCGCGGGCTTTTTTTTTCGGATGTTCGATGGAGCCTTAGCCTGGACCGCTAAAACTTTGGGCTTGTTGTGATTTTTGGTTACGCTAGTTTTCTGCCACCTCTCCACCAACTTCGTTGGGGGA
>CAXBHV010001728.1:0-1798 GCA_963974855.1 uncultured Rhodopirellula sp.
TGATCGAACTTTCGGCCATTGCCTTGGTTCCTTCGGCATCTGCCTGATCTTGCTTCGAGATCGCTTGCTCGAATCCCTGGCGAAGTTGAGCGACGAGCATGTTGCGAGTCTCGGTTGGCACCAACTGCATTCTCAGTCGAATGGCAATGTCATAGTCATTTCCCATCCCCTCAAACAACGATGCGGGGTCGGTGGGAGCGAGATTGAGCAAGTCGCGGTTGCGAGCGATGACGGCCCAATTGCCGACTTGGCGAACGTAAACTGTGTTCGCTCCTACAGCGATCACAAGCGTGCCGTCGTCGAGTTCGTCTGCGGGGCCCGTTTGAGCCTCTAAACGCTTCAGCACCATCCGCACGTCCGCCGTCGGCAATAGGGCGATTGGCTCAGGCGTTCCATTGACCAGGGGCACGATAATGCCAATGGGCTGATTCATGTCGACACCTTGTGTAAAGGTGCCTGCCATCATTTGAAAGATGCCGCCGTACTGAGGCTGGCCTACGACGCCGGTCAAGTAGTTGATGTCTTGCATCAGCTTGTTGATCGAACCCAGCGTGACGACAACCACTGGCTCAGTCGCGTCGGTGACCACAGTTCCACCGTCAGCAGCGGGGGCTGTGCCTTGAGCACGAACCAACGAATTAGAACTGGCAAAAAGCGTCGCAGATGCAAACGCGACGACTGCAAAAAGTCGACTGACCGTAATTGAACAACGGAAAGACATTTTCAAACCATCCTTAGGGAAATCGAAGCAAGAGTTTCAGAAATTATGTATCCAGACTTCACGCAGTGGACAAGCCAACAGCAAAACAAGGTGTTTGTACGGGGTTGCAGCTTATTGCGTGAGATCCGTTGCGTGACAGACACGTAGGTGGGCCTCGGTCATCGCATTGACAATGTAGGCTGACGCAAAGGGCCAAACCGGATTGTCTATCTAAGTTACCCACACCGAACCGCAATAGTTTCATCATTGCTGAAGAATGCAACAACCCACCATTAAAAAGGGAGCTTGCTGGGGGCAGCCAGGAGTCCCTCGCTGAAGCGTCGGGTTGTGATTTGCCGGGAAAACGACCAACGACGCTACTTAACGACCGACGCGTTGAGTTGCGGTTTTCCTAGGTTGGACGCCCTTGTCGGGTATCACTAATGCGTGGGCCTCGGTCGCTCACAGCGATAAGATCAAAAGACGTTTGCCCTTCTGCAGAGAGTGGGGCAAGCTATACCACGATGTAGAGACGTTGCCTGGATCAAGAGGCAGCGATAGCAGGAGTTCGCCGATGAGGTGCTAGCGTTCTCGGAAGATGATCCGACCTTTGGTCAGATCGTACGGTGAAAGCTCAACTCGTACCTTGTCACCCGGAACGATCCGGATGAAGTGTTTACGCATTCGACCTGCAACGTGGGCCATCACTTCACTTCCGGTCTCTAATTGGACGCGGAAACGAGTGTTGGCGAGTGCTTGTGTTACGGTGCCTTCGACTTCGAAGGCCTCTTCTTTCTTTGCCAAGAGACAAAACCTGTTCGTGTGAATGTATTCGCTGGATTTACAACAGCATAAAGTGGCATGATTTCAACAGAAACACTAATCGTTCGCCGAACAACACGTTCGGGCGAACGTTCACCATCCCTACCTAAATAAACCGAAACCTGAAAAAGAACGAACCCGCCAAACTGGCGGGCAGATCGATTCCTATGCGAAGGGGACGCATATTTTGTGCCACAGTTCTCTTTCGAAAAAAGAGCAGCGATTAACGCTTGCTGAACTGGACACCCCGGCGAGCACCACGAAGACCTGGTTTCT
>CAXBHV010001729.1:0-1791 GCA_963974855.1 uncultured Rhodopirellula sp.
GATCGTGCGGTCATTGATCAAGCACGGTGCGAAGCTGGACGCCAAAGAAGCGGGAGGGCAAAACGCACTGATGTGGGCCGCAGCGGCCGGCAACCTCGCTGCCGTGGACGCTTTGATCCAAGCGGACGCTCGATTAGACGAACGTCTGCAAAGATCGGATTTCTCGGCGATCATGTTTGCCGCCCGTCACGGTAGAAGCGATGTGGTGATGCGACTGTTGGACGCGGAGTTAGACGTCAACGCCGTGATGAACCCGAGCCGCAGCGGCGGTCGCGATCCGCGAAAAGGAACCTCCGCTCTGTTGCTGGCGGTCGAAAGCGGACATTTAGAATTGGCGATCAAGTTGGTCCAACGGGGTGCCGACCCGAACGATCAACGCAGCGGCTTTGCTCCGCTACATGCGATTACCTGGGTGCGAAGAACCGAACTGGGCGATAATCCCGCCGGCGATCCACCGCCGCGAATCACCGGTTCGCTAAACACACTCGATTTTGTACGAGCGATGGTTGATGCCGGAGCTGACGTGAACTTGCAGCTGAAAAATGGATCGTCGCAAGGAGGTCGGCTGAATTCCAAAGGGGCGACTCCGTTCTTGTTGGCTTCGCGGGGTGCCGATCTTCAATTGATGGAACTGCTACTGGAACTCGGTGCCGACCCAACCATCACCAATGCCGACGGCACGACCGCATTGATGGCCGCGGCAGGAGTGGGCGTGATCGCGGTAGGCGAAGAACCGGGCACTCCCGAAGAGGTCAACTTGGCAATCCGCATGCTGGTCAAATTGGGGCTCGATCCCAACGTGGTCGATCGCAAAGGCGAAACCGCGATGCATGGTGCGGCGCTGCGGACGTTTCCCACCACGGTAGCGGTGCTGGCCGAAGTCGGTGCCGATCCGGCGATTTGGAATAACGAAAACAAACGTGGCTGGACGCCGCATGAAATCGCGGGTGGTAAACGTCCCGGCAGCGTCAAGCCTTCACCGCCGACGATCGCAGCACTTGATGCGGCGTTAAAATCACTACCGTCTCGCAAGCCGAATATCGTCGTGATTCTTGTCGATGATATGGGCTACGGTGACCCAGGATGCTTCAATCCGAACTCGAAAATCCCAACGCCAAACATTGATGCGATCGCTCGTGACGGCATGCGTTTTACGGACGCCCACGCACCGGGACCGTTGTGCCACATGTCCCGTTATGGCTTGTTGACGGGACAATACCCTTTTCGCATCGATGTTAGCGTTTGGCCCCGCAAGCCGTTGATCCAAGAGGGGCAAATGACGATCGGCTCGCTGGCAAAATCTGCTGGTTATCACACCGCGATGGTCGGCAAATGGCATTTGGGTTTTAAGGAAGATGGCTATGACAAACCGCTGCCTGGCGGTCCAGTGGATCGCGGGTTCGACGATTTTTTTGGGATTCGTGCGTCGACAGACATCCCGCCGTACTTTTACATTCGCAACGATCGAGCGGTCCAACCACCGTCCTTGCACATTGATGCCAATTGCAGCGAAGGCTGGTCTCCGATTCAAGGAGCGTTCTGGCGAGCCGGTGGGATCGCTCCCGATTTAAAGCTAGATGATGTGCTAGAGCGGTTCACCGACGAAGCGACTCAGGTGATTGCGGGTCATGCCGCTGCTAAAACCGCCGCTGATGAGAGTGCGAAACGGCCATTGATGTTGTACTTGGCCTACCCCGCGCCGCATACGCCGTGGCTGCCCTCGAAAGAGTTCGCCAGTAAGAGTGGCGCCGGGATGTACGGCGATTTTCTGATGATGGTCGATGCACAAGT
>CAXBHV010001730.1:0-1789 GCA_963974855.1 uncultured Rhodopirellula sp.
AGGTGAATCCGTAGCTGTGCAGTCCAATGCCTAGTTCATTAGTTCCGAACCAGCTCCACGTGGTCACGATGTTGCCGCCAATCGCAAGCACACAGAAACCGCGTGCTTTGACCATGCCGTCCCAGCGAGCGTGGAGCATCAGTGCGTTCCAGATTACGATTAGCAATGCTCCGTTTTCCTTCGGGTCCCAGCCCCAGAAGCGACCCCAGCTGTCGTCGGCCCACAAGCCACCTAGGACTGTGCCGACGAAGCTAAACAGGATTCCGAAACAAGCCGCACCGTAACACATGCGGTACAGATCTTTCATCGCCTTGGAGTCTTTGCCCACCCAGCCCGCAAGCAAATAGCCTATCCCGAGCGTGCCGGCGACCAGCGTGGCGACATAGCCCAGCGTGACGCTGATCACGTGAGTCGCCAACCAAAACTGTGTATCCAACACCGCTTGCAATACCGGCATCGTATCCCCGGTGTTTAGCCCATAGGCGACCAACAGCGACATCATGCCTGCGAATGCGGACAACAAGTTGCCGGTACCGTATTTGAAAATTCGTTCAACGACTAAGCCAAACAACACGGCGGCCCAACCGATGAACACAGCCGAGGAATAGAGGTTGATGACCGGTGCGCGACCGGTGATCGCTACGCGGCACAAAATCGTAAACGTGTGAATCGCTAACGCAATCGCCAGCGTTCCCCAAACGGCTTGTCGCATCCGAGGCAAGTGGAATAGAAAGTAGAACAGCGCCAAAACCGTCGAGACGAGATACAGAAACATCGTTACGCCGGTAGGCCAATTCGATTGCATCCATCGTTCCAGCGAGACCGTGCCTTTGTCATAGCCTGGGATCTCATAGCTTTGCACTGCGGCGAGATGCTCATCCACGGCGGTGTTAAAACCGACAGTGTCCATGTCGCTGTACGCTTTACTGATCTCACCAAACGTCTCGATCGAAGGCTGAGGTGTCGCGCCGGTCCCGAGCGAGTTTTTGACCATGTCAAAAAATGCCGGTGCATAGGCCGACCACTTCGGGTTATCAACCGATTCGTCCGCAACGTTTTCGGCGGGCGGGATCACCGCAGGAGCCGGCATCTTGGCTAAACTTTCCATTCGCATTTCGAGTTCACGTATCGCGAACATTTGACGATCTTGTTCACTCGTTCCCTCTGGAAAGAAGCTGTCGGGGAATCGCGACGGAGTCGGAATGCGAAACGCTGCTGCGGTCAACGTGTATTGCCGCGTACGACGATCGAGTTCAATCAACTTCTTTTCTTTGAACGATTGATGGATCGCCTCTTTTTTACCCGCGGCTTCGACAAGCTTGGATGCTTCATCCCATTGCTCACGAATTTCGTTCAGCGAATAGAGTTTGCTTTTGCGTCGCTCGAGCCCTAGTTCGCTGCGCACCTCTTCGGCATCGATGCGGAACATCGGCAAATCATGAAGCGAGGGATCGTCGGTCGCGACTTCCATCAACCACTGCATCGCCGACACCGAGCGGCCAGTGGTGTGGTCTTGGATCTCTTTCGGAGCGGTATCAAGCGATAGCGACTCGCGATTGCTGATCGCTTTCAGGGTTTGACGTGCGTACGCGTCCAGCGGCATCACGCGGCCACCAAATTGAGTCGGGATCTTACCAGCGGTATAGAAGTCGAACTGCTTCATCCGTTCGTTCGGACGCATCGAATTCATCACAGCGGGCCAAGGAATCAACATCATCAGTGCGATCCCTGCAAACACGCCGACGGTGGCATAGACAGGCCACTTTGAGGTCGGCGATTGATTGAATTC
>CAXBHV010001731.1:0-1781 GCA_963974855.1 uncultured Rhodopirellula sp.
CCAAGTCAGCGAAGTGTGTCGACGATCCCGACGGCAATATTTATCCCCCGATGGACGAGATCCTGAGCGCATTCGATACCGGCTATGAAGCCGCGCTGGCGGCGCTCGAAACAGCAGACGACGCTGTCTTGTTAAAGCCGAATCCTAATGAAGCGATGCGAGATCGTCTTCCTACGGCCGGTTCGATGTTGAACTTCTACGTCGGTGGTCACATCACGCTTCACGTTGGCCAAATCAGTGCGTGGCGAAGAGCGTCTGGCTTGGGACCTGTGTAACCACACGTCTCTGACGCAATCCAAGTGAGCATCTCTACGTGAGCGATTCTGGTTCCGGCAACTCGGTTTCAAGCGATGCTGACTCCCTCGACTTGCCGGTCGCGGAATGCTTGGACTCGATCCTTGCTTCGGTGTCCGAGTCGATTCCCGTGGTATTAAAGGCGCCTCCGGGTGCCGGAAAAACGACGCTGGTTCCACTGGCATTGCTGCAGCGGAAGATCGTCGATGAAGGCGAGATTCTATTGATTCAACCGCGTCGCTTGGCCGCACGCGGTGCAGCATCGCGACTGGCTCATCTGGACCACAGCGAATTAGGTAGCCGTATTGGCTATCATGTTCGCTTTGATCGCTGCACGTCCAAGCAGACTCGCTTGATCGTGATGACGACTGGCATGTTGCTGCGGCGACTTAGCGAAGATCCGCTGCTGGAAAACGTTGGCTGTGTGATCTTGGACGAGTTCCATGAACGCAGTCTCGAGATCGATTCGGCGCTGGGGATGTTGCATCGCATTCGCATGACGCTGCGTCCCGAATTAAAACTGATCGTGATGTCGGCCACGTTGGCGACCGAGCCAGTGGCAGCGTTTCTTGGCGATGCCGTTTCGGTGCACAGCGAAGGGCGGGCGTTTCCAGTCGACATCGTTCATTCGCCTCATCTGTCCAAGCAGCCGATCGATTCGCAAATCATCGAAACCTTGCCCGCAGCACTCGATCGGACGGCCGGTCACGTGCTGATCTTTTTGCCGGGGGTGGGGGAAATCCGGCGAACGCACCGGATGATCGAAGCATGCGGGATGGCTGCGAATTGCACACTGCATGATCTGTACGGCGAGATGAATGCGGCTGATCAAGACGCGGTGCTTTCGGCATCGAAAAAACGCAAAATCATTCTTGCCACCAACGTCGCCGAAACGTCGGTTACGATCCCTGGCGTGACCGCAGTGATCGACAGTGGGCTTGCTCGCGTGATGCGGTTCAATCCCGCCGTGGGGCTTCCGGTGCTTCGTTTGGAACCGATTTCCCAGGCCTCGGCGGACCAGCGTGCGGGGCGGGCCGGGCGAACCGAAGCGGGTGTTTGTTTCCGGCTTTGGCCGCTGGCTGCCCATCGAGCGCGACGACTGCACGATTCGCCCGAAATCGAGCGTGCGGACTTTAGCTCCGCCGCCTTAATGTTGGCTGGCTGGGGCGAACGCGATGCATTGGATTTTCCATGGTTGACGCCGCCGTCAAACGAAACAGTGGATCGAGCCAAACGGTTGTTGGTCTCGCTCGGCGCAGTCGATGACGCTGGTGCAGTATTGCCGGTCGGTCGACGGATGATGCGATTACCACTGCATCCCCGGATTGCTCGATTCCTCGTCGCCGCCGATGATTTTGGAGTAGTTTCCGACGCGACGCTCATTGCGGCGCTGTTGAGTGAACGCAGTCCGTTTCGCTCGCAGGCATTGAGTCTGTTTGACCAGATTGAAAAATTGAAACGCTTTCTCGATGGCGATACTCGTATCG
>CAXBHV010001732.1:0-1781 GCA_963974855.1 uncultured Rhodopirellula sp.
CACCTCACGTCCGTCGGATACGGTAATCTTGCCTTTACGAACGCCCGGCGATGCGTCGAACGGGATATAGATATCGGCAACAATACATTGATCCATATCGGGTTTGAGCGAAATAGTATCAGGCAGCGGCAGCAGCGGATCGGGAATCAGCCGGCCGTTTGCTGGCACGTACACCGCGTGATGTAGATCGACACGCGATTCAGGGGCCTCCATGTGTACCGCGACAGATACCTGTTCGCCATCGTCCCCTCGCAGCAATAGCTGAAATCCGACGACTTCGCCCGCAGCGGCTGTGAGCTGAACGCCCTTCCCATCGAAGATCGCGTTGTGAGTCCGATAATTTTCAGGAAGCTCTCCCACAGTCTTTCCCGAAGCATCGAACTTGTCAGTGACCGGAATCACGCTCAACCCAGTCACTGGAGACGACTGCGCTGGTGCAAAATCCACCGCGGGTCGATCGACCGTACCCGACTTCAGAACCACGCTACGCAGCACCGCTGGCGGCGAACGCTGGCCGGTGCGATTCAGGGTGACAACCCTGATTTCATACAGTTGGTCTGTGGTGATCGACGAAGGCAGGTCGCGAAGCGGAATCATTTGTGGGCGACCGGGCGCCACAAGCGGAATATTGTGTCGGCCGAGCGATCGACCATCCACGCTGACTTCATAGGCAAATCCCCGTATTGGCGCCGTCAGTGTCAGGCGGGCGGAATGAAACTCATCCGAATCCATTCGCAGGTCCGTGGCAGCCTCTGGATTCGCGTCTGCCGAATCGTCTATCTCAACGAGCAAATACGGTTTCTTGCTGGACTGTTGATGCGCGAAGATTGTCGGATTTCGCCGATAGTCGGCGTCGTGTTCATGAATGGCCAAACCATGAGCGACACCAAGGGCCATCGCATGAACCATGTCGGGCGGCACGTCCCAGTGATACTTGCCGTCAAGGATCAATGAAGTCGACTGGTGAACCAACGTAAATGCATTCCCGCCAGAAACCGCCGGAAACCGAGCGCCCGAATAACCCCAACCGTCAACCCCTTCGATTCCCGCGGTCAGACCGTTTGAGCGATCTTCATCCCAGGGGCTCGCAATCGTGGACAGTGTGACGCCGGAAATTAATTGTTGTCCCTGCACGCAAACCAGCGCGGCCCGCTTGACGCGTTTACCTGCGATCGCAGACGTATCAAACGACATCGCAACGATATGCTGGTTGCCTTTGACGCGGATCTGTCCTTGTTTTCCAGCGTTCTGGTCCCACTCGCCATCGACCATGACAATCGAGTTGTCTTTTGTCACCGGCAATTGAATCGTATCGCCCGCGCTTGCCTTGGTTGCAAAGAGCAAGACGAACGAAAGCAGAGCAATTAGGATCCGCATGGTAAAACGCGCCTTTGAAACGATAGAAAAAGAACTTCGACCTATACCTCAGCCCAGAACCAAGTGCTGACGATTCCGATGGGGGCACCGGACCGCGACGCGGATCACGGTTCATTCGTGCTGTATTGTACGTGCTGCATTGTGCGGCCACGTCATCATTGTCGTGCAAACCGGTATCGCAATGGCCCATGATACTCGGTCGGTAATCGGGGCGGTCGATTGTCCCAAAGGAGCGATCCGCGTCATTCACGTATTATTTCTACGCATTCTTTCTACGGCACCTCTGTTATTGAGTCGGCCATCGACGCAAAGCGTTCCAACCACGCGGCGGTGATGGCGTGTGCGATGGTTGCGTTGCCGGAACCTCGCAATTGTGCGGCCGTTGTTCCCCAGTAAAAGCTGAT
>CAXBHV010001733.1:0-1779 GCA_963974855.1 uncultured Rhodopirellula sp.
CATCTTCTCACTGATATCCGCTCATTCTTTCGATCGACTTGGAAGCAAGTCTGCGAACAAGGCAATTTTGAAGCGCGAGCGTATTTACGGCTTCACGAGAACGATGCGGCAATTGATCTTCGCAACGGTCGTCAAGTCAACGACCGCGATCGAACTGACTACGTCGCACCAAATAGAATCCCGTTCAAGAAGGCAAAAGGACCCACGAAGCGAAAACGCCGAGATGGCGAAGTGATTCGGCGAGGAACGTCGCTGGCCAAAGTGAAGAGGGAATACGGTGTAACCTATGATCCAGATCCTAAGGCGCAGGGAAAGTCGCAGTACTATTGGCCTGATCGCGGAATGCGAATCGGATTCAAGAGCGGAAAAGTAGTATCCGTCATCTACTATGCTCCATTTCCGGATTTGGTGGGTGGTATTTGGGTCGGTGCGCACGCTTGGGAAGTCGATGAATTGCTCGGAACGGCCAAGGATGAGGGTTACTTTTCCACAGGACGTATCTGGCAGTATGATGTCAACGGTTACATGGCAGTTGGTTTCGACAAACAAGACCGTGTGCGATCAATCGCACGTTGGACCCGATAAACACGACGATGCACATCAATCGCGTTTTCAACCATAATAGTTCACTCGCGGCGACCGCGTGATCGCGGACGTTGTTCGCCTGAAATTCATCTTCACGGAAGACCGAATACAATGAAGCTCAACAGCTGGCCCATAGTCCCAACAACTCGCACGAATACCGAATACGGATCCCGAATCGTTGTAAATGGATACTCCAACCTCGTCTCTGGCGTCGAGGCTGAAGCTCGACGAACTGTCGAGGCGAAGTATGCCGACCAATGGAACGCGGCAGGTTTGGTTCGCCGCTGGAAACTACAACGCATGATGAACGTCGAAATCAAGGAACTTGTCGCCGATTTGATGCCAGAGGTTTCGCCGGACGCGAACTTCTAATACGGATTGTTCGATCGAGCAACTCGCCCGAAGACGATAGGAGGTCAAAACGGCGGGTAATCAACGCGGGCACCCGTTTACATGAGTCGGACGGTTCTGAAGTTGAAAGTCTTTGCGCGTAGTGGGTAATGGCAAGCCGTTCGCCGAGTGAATACACTGCGTGTCCTTTCTTTGTCGACACCAACCACATGCTTTAACCGATTGCCCCATGTCCGATCCGTCTCGAGCAACAATGAAATGCGGTGGTTGCGGAAAGAATATTAGGTTTCCGTCGAAACGTATCGGGCAGTTTGCACCTTGCCCAAAATGTGGAAACTCGCTCTGCCTTCGCGACGAGTCGTCAAACCTTACTTCTAACGTAGTCGTACCATCGCCACCTGCTATCAATATCTCGAAGCCGTCAAATCACGGCTTGGCGCATTTTATCGGTGAAGGGCAACCGCTAAAAAAAGTGACAACTACACTCGATTACATAAAGGGGGTCTGTAACACAGATGAATCGCCCGAATACTTTGTGTACCAAAACCTCCCTGCTTTTCTGCCTTGCGACTGTGTTGCAGTCACCAACCATCGCGTGTTTATCTTCCGTGGCAAATCGCCAAAAGCTACGCCAATAGATGTTCCATGGGATGGAATCAATGATTTTAACATCGTTCCAGCCTTGATCACAGCGACTTTGGTCGTGAGAGGATTGAACGGTCATTCCGAAGCAATCGAATTGATTCCAAAAGTCCAAGCCGAACGACTAAAAGTCATTTCGAGACCGTTTCTTCCCGCTTGCATTGCGTCATCGCAGCAAAGCACACCGAAGCTTGATATTGA
>CAXBHV010001734.1:0-1778 GCA_963974855.1 uncultured Rhodopirellula sp.
CACCGTGTTGCCATCGACTTTCCACCCCCTGTGATGCTATAGCCACTGCTTCAGTTTTCAGTTTTCGCGATACGAAACACGAGGTCGGCTCTGATGAGATTTCCAGCCCCACTTGCGGGATCCTTCTGCGTTTTGATGACGCTGATAGGATGTTCATCGGAAAAAGCCAACGATGCGGCTGGCTGGCAAGGGACTAACGAATCGAGCGTCGAGGCCACTCAAACGCCCGAATCCGACAACGCGTTCACGGTCGCATCGCCAGATTCGAACGCAGGGTTTAAGTCCAACGCACGCATGCAGTCGATGTCACATGCGGAATACTCCGTTGCCCCGCCGCAGCCCGCGGCCAGTTTCCAGCAGCCGCAGGCAATGCGTCAGCCACAGGCAATGCAGTTGCCCCAAGCGATGCAAATGGATGCTCCGTCAATGCAGATGCAAGCAGCCGCGTCCGCGGAGCCTCGCGGCAGCCTTCCTGCCGGGACTCGGCGCAGTGCCGAAGTCGGTTTTGCTACCGTCCAAGTTTTCTATGCGACCGACCGCAAGCGAGGCCCCTTGTCACTCTCGGACTACGAAATTACCGGTCAAAAGCAAGTCGTTCAGTTGATTGCCATTGCTGCGATTGCACTCTTCTTGTTCGCACTGCTGAATTGGGTCCGAGGCCGAACGCGAACGGGTGGTTTGGCGGCGATGATGGGCGGAGCCGCCGCTTGTCTTGCCGCTGCATTCATATCGATGGGGCAAGCCAATATCGAAAAGCATGGCGTCACCTACTCGGCCGACCGTGGGATGCTGGTCCGCGGCGTCTGCGAAGTCACCGTGCCCGATTCACATCAACGAGGACTTGTCGAACGCCCTAGTCTGTTGAAATTCGAATTGCATGAAGATCAACGCGACCACATCGTGTTGACTAGTGCGATTGAGCTTGCTGAAACCGATTTTCAAAAACGCTTGTCCGAAACAGTTGCCCAGTCCAACGATCAAGACTTGTTGGTTTTCATACATGGCTACAACGTTGGCTTCGAGGCGGCAGTTCAACGCACCGCTCAAATCGCGGTTGATCTACCCTTCGAAGGCGTTCCGGTCTGCTACAGCTGGCCCTCGCAAGCATCGTTGATGGGGTACACGATCGATGAAAACAATTCGGAGTGGACGATCGCCCACTTGAAGCAATTTTTGACGGAGCTGGCGAACGAGTCTGGAGCGAAATCGATTAATGTCGTCGCCCACAGCATGGGCAATCGAGCGATGACGGCGGCGATGCAGCAAATCCGCTGGGAATTACCCGCGGGTGCTCCCGCTCCGTTTGATCGCATCGTCTTAGCCGCCCCCGACGTCGACGCCGACCGTTTCCGTCGCGACTTGGCTCCTGCCCTGTTGGATGTTTCCAATCAAGTCACGCTATACGCGTCGTCGGATGACCAAGCGTTGATCGCGTCCAAAAAAGTGCACGGTTATCCGCGGGCTGGCGAGAGTGGAGCCAACATCGTGGTCGTTCCCGGAGTCGAGACGATTGACGTCAGCGGCATCGACCTCAGCCTGCTGGGGCACAGCTATTACGGAGACAACGAATCGATGTTGCGAGATCTCTATGAGCTCGTTCGTTCGCGATTGCCTGCCCCACAGCGGAACATGTTGATCGCGCGGCAAACAGGCGAGATGATCTATTGGCAGCTCGCCCAACGAGAAACCACCCCGCTGCGATAGACCGATGTAGCATAGGCTTCCAACCTATCATCAAACAACTACATCATCATCCCCATGCCAGCATGTCTAACATA
>CAXBHV010001735.1:0-1778 GCA_963974855.1 uncultured Rhodopirellula sp.
GGATTTGATGAGTCAACGTGATACCGAGAAACCGTTGTACGTGATCTGTAAATCAGGAGCTCGCGGCGCAAAAGCGTGTCATAAATTGATCGATGCTGGTTACACCAACGTCGTCAATGTGGACGGAGGCACGATGGCATGGGATGCAGCGGGCTATCCGGTGGTGCGAGGCAAAAAGGGCGTGTCGCTCGAGCGGCAAGTGCGTATTGTTGCCGGCACGATTGTGTTGATCAGCGGCGTTTTGGCGCTCACAGTCTCACCCTACTTTGCCGCCATCGCGGCAATCATGGGCGCCGGTTTGGCTGGAGCGGGAATCCTGGACAGTTGTTTGATGGGCATGATGCTCGCCAAGATGCCTTGGAATCGCGTAAAAGACAATGACTCGTGTTGTAGTTCGTAAGCAAAACGCCTTGGGACGATAAGACACATGAAGACTGCATGGATTTCCAAACTCATTTCAAATTCCGCTCGCCTGCTGGCGATTGTTGCCGGCCTGGTGTTGATGGTGCTGACGATCGCGTGGCTGTCGGGAATGTTCGAGACAAAGATCCCGCCGGATTGGAATGCGCGAGGCGTTGCACAATACGCCGGCGAACCAACCGATGTCGTGCATGAGATTCGCAAGCCGACAATCGAAGAATCGGTTGGGACACTAAAGGCGTCCAGCCGAACCGTCGTCGCGTCAAAATTGCTCGCCACGATTGAAAAGGTCATGGTGACTGCGGGTGAGCAAGTCGTCGAAGGCCAGGAATTGATCCAGTTGGAAAGCAAGGAGTTTCAGTCGCGATTGGATCAAGCAAAGCAAGCTCTCGAAGCGGCAATCGCCCGGCGTGCTCAAGCGGAAAAACAGTTTGAACGAGTGGAGTCGCTGAAACGGCAAAACGCCGCCTCGCCTTCAGACCAAGATTTGGCGCTGCGTGATTTGCAAGTTGCCGAGGCCGAAGAGAGTCGAGCGAGACAAGCGGTTTCGGAATCAGCCGTAATGCTGTCGTACACCAAAATCATTGCTTCAAAAAGTGGCCGCATCGTCGATCGGCTTGCCGAACCCGGTGACGTCGCAAAACCCGGCGAGCCCATCCTTGTGCTCTATGACGAGACATCCCTTCGGCTCGAAGCACCGGTGATGGAAAACTTGGCGGTAAAAATGAATATCGGTGACAAGATGAAAGTCTATGTCGATGCGTTGGACCAAGAGTTCCCTGTGATTATCGATGAAATTGTTCCGCAGGCCGATGCGCCAAGTCGATCATTTTTGGTGAAGGCGAGCATGCCAAAATCCAATTCGCTATACGAGGGCATGTTCGGTCGATTACGAATTCCCACAGGCGAACGACGACATCTGTGTTTAGCTGACGAAGCCATTGTTCGCATGGGGCAACTCGACTTCGTCGATGTGGTGCTTCCCGATGGAGCCATCGAGCGTCGCTTGATTCAAAGTGGCCACTTGGGCATGCCCGGACGTCACGAAGTGCTGAGCGGTTTAAAGGCCGGAGAACGCGTAATTTTGCGAGACGCGAAAAACGCTCCAAACCCAGATGCCAAAACGAACATCGAGTGAAATCAGACTTCAGGATCGTGACGAATGAACGATGACGCGAAAACACCTTTCTTAACTCGGATCGTCGAAGTCTTTCTTCGGGGCGATGTGGCGATCATGCTGATCGTGATCTCGTTGCTGCTCGGAGCGGCCTCGCTCTGGCTAACCCCTCGCGAAGAAGAACCGCAAATTGTGGTGCCGATGGCGGATGTCTTTATATCGGCACCAGGACTGTCGGCCG
>CAXBHV010001736.1:0-1777 GCA_963974855.1 uncultured Rhodopirellula sp.
CAACGCTGCAATTCATGGCCGGAGGTTTTGCAGGCATGTGGCTGGGCGGCATCGTCGCCAAGCGATTGAAGGGCCCGACGCTTCAAAAGACGTTTTCGCTGGCGGTTGTGCTGGTCGCGATCTTTGTGATTTTCAAGTCAGTGTTTTTGTAACCAATTTTTGTAACCAATACGTTTTACGGGAAAACCAAATCATGTTGCTCAAGTATTTCTATGACGATAGGCTCGCTCACGCTTCCTACATGGTTGGATGCCAGCGGGCTAAAGAAGCGGTCATCGTTGATCCAGGACGCGACATCGAGCAGTACCTTGCGATGGCAGAGAAAGAGGACATCAAGATCGTCGCCGTCGCAGAGACTCACATTCACGCCGACTATGTTTCCGGCGCTCGCGAACTAGCCGACCGAGTAAATGCGAAGCTGTGCGTGTCCGATGAAGGACCAGCCGAGTGGAAGTACCATTACCTGGACGACTACGACAGTGAATTGTTGCACGATGGCGATCATTTCATGATCGGAAACATCCGGTTTGACGTTTTGCATACACCTGGGCACACGCCCGAGAGTATCTCGTTCATGCTGACCGACCAGGGCGGCGGTGCCAACAAACCGATGGGCATCTTCACCGGCGACTTCGTGTTCGTTGGTTCGATCGGTCGGCCTGACTTGCTCGAAGAAGCCGCTGGTTTGATGGACACGGCGGAACCTGGTGCCCGCGACCTGTTCAAGTCGGCAAAGCGATTCAAGTCGCTGCCCGAATACTTGCAAGTCTGGCCGGCTCACGGGGCGGGAAGTGCTTGTGGAAAAGGTCTCGGTGCGATTCCATCGTCCACGGTTGGTTATGAGAAGTTGTTCAATCCCGCCCTTCAGTTCGACGACGAAGACGAGTTTGTTCGTTATATTCTGGCCGACCAACCGGAAGCGCCGAAGTATTTCGCAGTGATGAAGCGAGTGAACAAAGAAGGCCCACGGATTCTTGGCGCGGGACATCATCACGAAATGCTCGATATCGCTGGTTTAGCGGACGCGGTCCATTCCGGCACCGTTGTCGACCTCACCCCGTCGCCTGAATTCGCCAAAGGTCACGTTGCTGGCACGATCAACATTCCGCTTTCGATGCTGTCGCCATGGGCGGGATGGTTGGTGGATTACGATCGGCCGACTTACCTGATTTGCCAGCCCAATCAACTCGAAGAAGCAGCACGGGTGTTGCATAAGATCGGCGTGGAGGAAATCGCGGGTGCTTTCGATGCAAGCGAAATTCGATCAAGTGGATTGGCGACCGAGGTTTACTCGACTGGTACCCCCGCGGACCTATCGAACAGTATCGAATCGGGCGAAGTGAAGCTGATCGACGTTCGGTCGGACGAAGAGTGGAAAGAAGGTCACATCGAGCAAGCCACACACCGATTCCTTGGCCGTTTGCCTAAGTATCTCGACGAACTTCCACGCGATGAAAAACTGGTCGTTCAATGCCGCAGCGGTGCCCGATCGGCGATCGCAGCGAGTGTTCTACAAGCCGCCGGATTCAAGAACGTTATCAACCTGACCGGTGGCTACGTCGCTTGGAAAAGTGCCGGTTTGCCAAGTGTGAAATCGCAACCTGCGATGAGCAGCTAAATAGTCAGTTCTCCCTCCACCACGACAAAATGAGCCTGAAACAGAAGTAGAACGAAAACGGATGGGCGAACCTGCGTATATCGCCAAACACATGTCAACGAACTCGGCGGAATAGCTAACCGAGTAACGAAGAAACCATACTTTCAACCTTTCCAAAGG
>CAXBHV010001737.1:0-1776 GCA_963974855.1 uncultured Rhodopirellula sp.
GGCGCTGAACCGGAGCTAGCATCCAAACGAGGGCGCTGTGAAGCATTTCGTATCGGAGCTCGTCAAGAGTTTGGGGATCCCGGACAGTCAACGAAAGTCTTGATGGCTTGTTGATCTAGTGACGCGTCAGCGGCCGGGTCCCGCGCGCTACCCGGTGCCTTACGGCCCACGGCTCACCGTTGCGATTTGCATCTGGATAAAATCAACAAGTCGTTGACGACTTCCGCTACGTTGAAACGCCGCAATTCATGGAAGAAAATGCTTTACGGACGTTGTCAGATCGGATGACGATGATTTTTTCTTTCGTGAACGACTAGCTGCTTGAATTGATTCAACCATTGCTGCGTGACTCTACACTGGATTGAAAAACTTGCTTACCGTCCGTTGGCTGCTAACCCTGCTCGGCTAAAAATTCTTCAGCGGGTTGATCATTGATGGTCTTCAGTGTCTTGATCTTCTTCAGCGGTCCGTAGTCTTCAACAAAGGTACTGCGCACATTGATGGTTTCGAGTGGCATCTTTTCTAAAGGCGATAAGTCGCTGACCGCTACGAGTGAAAGGCTGAGTTCGCGTAGCGGCAACTCTGCGATCGGACGGAGGTCTGCCAGTGGATTTCCATTAATGCTCAGACTCTCAATCGCCAAACCCTTCAGAGGCGAAAGATCGTAGAGGCTTGGACCTCCGATGTTATTGAAGGCAATGATTGACAATTTAGTCATAGGCAGCACACGAAAAGGTGACACGTCACGTAGCTGAATTCCGGACCAGATTTTCAGCAATCCGTTTTCGAAGGAGATGCGTTGATCACCAGGTTGGATGCCCTGGGCCGTGAAACCTCCCAATTCACAATCTGGATTGAGTTTGGCGAGCCGAGGAGCGATCCAGCTGAAGATCTCAGCGGAGGAAAGCGATGACGCAACTTTGGCAAACTCGTCGAATTCCCTTCGCATCGCCGCACGCTGCACAAGGAATTCATCTTTGGGAATCCCGTTGATCGTTTCCAACGAGTCGATTTCGGCGAATACTTTGTCGGCGGCGATGTTGTACAGTACCACCTCCGCATCCAATTGCTTCAATTGCAGTTCACGCAACGGCGTAAAATCAGTCACACTTGATCCACGAATATCGAGCGACTGCAAGGACTTGATCACCTGAAGTGGCCAGATCTGGTGAACCGACCAAGCATCGATAATGCACTGTGTTGGCTGCGGTCCTTTGGGCGTTAGCTCGACAGCCAAGTTGGCCGAACGAGTAACCTCCGCACCATGATTCGCTAACTCTGCAATCTTCGCTACAACGGCGTTGACGCGAAACTGTGTTGGTAGTTCTTCCGCGGAGTCAAGAAACTCCTTCGTTTCGGCCGGCGTCGAGATCATCAGGCCGCGCTTCGCTCGCATACTTTCAGGTAGTGACTTGATCGGTGTGGCATCACGGAGTTTTCTCTGATCGATGAAAAATCGATCGGCGGCCTGACCATTGATCGTCAATTTCGGACCAAGGAAGCGGACCACCATTTCGTGCTCGGGAGCGTAGTCCAGCGTCAACGATTTTAGTGGCATGCCTCGGAGCGGTTCCAAGTCTGTCAGTGGATTGGGAACGGGGCCCCAATTATTCCAACGGTATTGATCCGAAGCGTGTCTACCAAGTTGAATACCCAAGATTTCGAGCGGCATGCCCTTGAGTACGGAAATGTCTCGAATGGGCGTTTCGTTCACATTCAAACTTTCCAACGCGAGGCCTCGTAGTGCGTCCAAGTTCTCGACCGGACACCCTGCGA
>CAXBHV010001738.1:0-1774 GCA_963974855.1 uncultured Rhodopirellula sp.
GGCTATCCCATAAAGTGCCTCCGGCACAAAAACAGCAACTTCAAAACTTACGCGTCGGGTTGGGATTTTAAACCGGATGCTCTCGATAGCGTGCGGTTACTGAACAACAGCGGACACCGCGGGCCATCGCTCAGCGTTTGGTGTCCCGAAATGATTTCTCGACCCCGGGCAAACGGGTACACAACTCACTTAACACCAAGGCGCTCACTCCATGAGAACTTTTAACATACTCATCCTGATCACCTTCTCCTTTCTATCGAACGGTTTGTCGGCGGGAACTCTGGATCAAATCCCGCATTTGAAATCCTTGCCCGATTCGACAGCCGATCTGCAGCAGATGATCGACGATCATGGTGGCAACTTGCTGCTTGGAAAGGACGATGTACTCCGTATAACAGCGCCGCTCGTGTTCGACTTGGCCAAGCACAAGGCGGTCGCCGTGAAAGCGGCGAGCGGGGTGACCATCGTCATGGATGGGCCAGGCCCCGCCTTGCTTTTTGTTGGTTCGCACGAAGGGACCGCGTCACCTGCGTCGTTCAAGTCAGCGACCTGGAACGAGCGAATGCCGATGGTTTCTGGGATCGAGATTCTGGGAAACCACGCGGAAGCTGACGGGATCGAACTCGTACAAACCGTTGGTGCGATCGTCAGCGGCGTTTCCGTGCGATGGTGTCGCAACGGTATTCATCTGGTCAATCGTAACCGCAATGTCATCGTGTCCGATTGCCATCTGTACGAGAATTCCGGAGTCGGCGTTTATCTAGACGATGTGAATCTGCATCAAATTAATATCGGCACTTCGCACATTTCCTACAATCGACAAGGAGGGATCGTCGTTCGCGATGGCAATGTGCGGAACTTACAAGTCTCTGGCTGTGACATCGAAGGCAACATGCCAGTCGACGACACACCGACGACGGCAGCGAATATCCTGATCGACGTTTCCGGTTCACCCGACACGCGTGCGAAATCGATTGCCGAGATCGCCATCACAGGCTGTACGATTCAGCACTCGGCGAACTATAGCAAGGACGAGAACAAAACGGTCGCGCCCGGCGGAGCCAACATCCGTTTGGCTGGCAAAAAGATCTATCCGATCGATTCCGTGACGATCTCGGGGAACGTTCTCAGCGACACGACGACCAACATTGACATTAACTACGCACTGGACGTCGCCATCAACGCGAATAACTTTTTCGCACCGCAACCCGCTAATCTGTACGTCCGCAATTCACAGCGGGTCGTCGTTTCGGGTAACACGTTTAACCCGCGTCAGTTTGAACGGCCCGGCTCGATTACGTTCGAAGACTGTGCCGATTGCATCATCGCAAATTCAACGCTGCACCAGTTTGCAACGGACGCAGGAGCGTTGATTCTTAATCGCTGCAGTGGATTCACACTCAACGGACTCAATCTCAGCGATTGTGGTTCGGGCTTTGTGCTGAACAGCTCGACCGACACAACAATTTCAAGCTGCCGTGTCACACGCACGACGAACGGTTCGCTGGACATGTCGATCAACGATAGCAACAAGAATATCCTGCTGGTTGGAAACGCCTTTGGTGGCGATGTCAAAATCGCGACGGAGGCTACGGCCGCAGAATGAATCACGCGATGGCATGTCGCTGCATCTGAGCAATGGCGCGTCTGCCATGATGAAACAGCATTAAACTGAACGAATTCATTGAGGTGAGCGGCAGCGATCGACTCTGTCGCATGCTGCCGCTCCTCCGTGGAACGCTGTGAAGCATTTAGAGTCGGCAAATTTAAACAT
>CAXBHV010001739.1:0-1771 GCA_963974855.1 uncultured Rhodopirellula sp.
CATCAAGTGCGAATGGGGATCGATAGTACCGAGGCCGCAGAGCACATTTCGAGTCATTTGCACGATCACTCCGGCAGCACCATTGGGCTGCTCGTGGATCTCGACATCGGTCATCATCGCACCGGAATCTCCGCTGCTGAGTCGGTGGTCGCTTTGGCACGCCATATCGAGTCGCTGCCGAATGTGCGGTTTGATGGTGTGATGTTCTTTCCGGGGCATGTGGTGCCTAATCATGCGGGCATTAGCGAAGGAATGGCCAGCGTTCGTTGTAGCCTCGTTTCCATCCTTGACGCGCTGCAAAGCGAGGGGCTGAAGCCCGGGATTGTCTCGGGAGGTTCAACACCGACGGCAAAACACACGCATTTGATCCCTGAGATCAGCGAGATTCGCCCCGGCACCTACATCTTTAACGATCTAAACTCTGTCCGTTGGCATTGTGCGACACTCGACGATTGCGCCGCGTTGGTGCATGCGACCGTGATCAGCACCGCGGTCCATGGCAAGGCGGTTATCGATGCCGGCAGCAAAATGTTGTCGAGTGATCTGTGTGGTGCCGATCCGCAATCCGGGTTTGGCTTTCTTGTGGATCACCCTGGCGCCAAGGTTGCCCGACTCAGCGAAGAACACGGTGAAATCGAATTGGGCGAGAGCGATTGGAGTCCACGAATCGGTGACCGTGTTCGCATCTTGCCAAACCATATTTGTCCTTGCGTCAATCTTCAAAACGAACTGATCTTGGTTGACGATGATCAACCGCCGCGGCGATTAGCGGTTGACGCACGCGGCATGGTTCACTGATTGCATCGTTCATTAGATGCGAGGATCGATCAAGTGTGCGGCGGAGCCAAGTATGCGGCCGAGCGTTTGTTGGCAACATCGTTGTGAATGATTCGCTATAGTTTTGTTGGCCGATCGCTTCACTTCACTCCCTCGTCGCCCCAGAGTATGCACTGTGTCTGACAATCGTTATTCGCTTCAATCTTTTTTAGAAAAGACAAAAGATCGCGACCTGAACCAAGGGCTTTTTGAGCTCGAGTCCGAACGGATGCTTGACATCAATCTCAATGGCGAAGTTTGGATAAAGATGGGCGCGATGGTCGCCTACACCGGACAAGTGAAATTTGAACGCGAAGGTGTGCTGTCTCGCGGTGTTGGCAATCTGCTGAAAAAGGCGATGTCGGGTGAAGGGACGTCGCTGACAAAGGTCTCTGGGCAAGGTTCGGTGTTTTGTGCCGATGCGGGTAAGAAGATCACCATCTTGCAGTTGGACAATGAAGCGGTGTCGGTCAACGGCAACGATTTGTTAGCGTTTGAAATGTCGCTGAATTACAACATCCGCATGATGAAAAAGATGACGGCGATGTTGGCGGGCGGTCTGTTCAATATTCGGCTCGAAGGCACCGGGATGGTGGCGGTTACGACCCATTATGATCCGCTGACGCTGCCGGTTACGCCGTCGCATCCTGTCATCACCGATCCCAATGCAACCGTGTTGTGGTCAGGCAACATCGAGCCCGAATTAAAGACCGATGTCCAGTGGAAAACATTCCTCGGACGCGGTTCAGGCGAATCCGTTCAACTGCGTTTCCAAGGCAACGGATTCGTCGTCGTCCAGCCTTATGAAGAAGTCTACTTCCAAGGCAGCAGCAATTAGAGATTGGATGTTGACAGCGGATCTGTGCGGCAGATTTTTCCTTTTGGCTCATTAACCCAGTCACCTCTCCACCGACGAAGTCGGGGGAGAGGTCGAGCACGCCCTTAAGGCGTTGCT
>CAXBHV010001740.1:0-1768 GCA_963974855.1 uncultured Rhodopirellula sp.
TCTCGGCATGATCGCCGGTCCCTGCAGCGTCGAAGATCGCGATCGTATGTTTCGGATTGCGGAAAGCGTGTGCGAATCGGGGGCCAACCTGTTTCGCGGCGGCGCTTACAAACCACGGACGAGCCCCTATGCATTCCAGGGACTTGGCGAAGCGGGGCTGAAACTGCTGCGTGAAGTGGGCGACAAATTCAATATGCCGGTGGTCACCGAGGTCACCGATCCCCGTTTGGTGGAAGTGGTTGCTGAACATGCGGACATGTTACAGGTCGGTGCTCGCAACATGCAGAACTTTGCCTTGTTGACCGAAGTGGGCAAGTCGCAGCGTCCGGTGTTATTAAAACGGGGCATGAGTGCCACCATCACCGATTTGCTGATGTGTGCCGAATACATCCTTTCCCAGGGCAACATGAACGTGGTGCTCTGTGAACGCGGAGTCAAAGGGTTTGATAGCGCGACGCGGAACCTGTTTGACGTCGCGGCCGTTCCCTTGATTCACAATTTGTCGCACCTGCCTGTGATTGTGGACCCCTCGCACGCGACTGGCCGACCTGATCTTATTCCCGCTTGTGCACTGGCCGGATTGGCTGCCGGGGCCGATGGTGTGCATATCGAAGTGCATGATTGCCCCGAAGAAGCAAAAAGTGATGGCCCGCAAGCCTTATTGCCTGATCAATATCGTCAGCTAGCAGACCAAATGAAAGAACTTGCTAAGCTGTTTGGAAAAACTGTGTCCCCGCTTCCGGAGAAATAGGGTTGAGTCGTCAAACAATCATTGCTGGTAACTGGAAAATGAACACTCGTTGTGACAATGCGGTTGCATTGGCCAAGGGTGTGGTTGCCGCCGTCGGTGAAAAGCCGTCCGTCCAGGTGGTCTTATGTCCACCTTCAGTTTATCTATCCAGCGTGGCCGATGCGGTCGCTGGCACACCTGTCCAGCTCGGCGCACAAAACCTTTACGCCGCCGAAGACGGTGCGTTCACGGGCGAAGTCAACGCAGCGATGTTGACCGACGTGGGATGTGGTTTCGTGATCTTGGGCCACAGCGAGCGTCGTGCGCTGATGGGCGAAACCGATGCCGACGTGAGCAAGAAGCTGCATGCGGCACTCGCCGGCAACTTGGTGCCGATCGTGTGTGTCGGTGAAACGCTCGAAGAGCGTGAAGCGGGTAAAATGGAACAAGTGATCGAAACGCAAGTCCGTGGTTCGCTCGAGGGACTCGATGAAGTCCGTGCCGCAGGCATTGTTCTTGCGTACGAGCCCGTTTGGGCGATCGGGACGGGTAAGACCGCTTCCCCTGAGCAAGCGGAAGAGGTTCACGCCTTGATTCGCAAATTGTTGGGCGAGATGTTCACAACCGACGTAGCGGCACAAATCCGGATTCAATACGGTGGCAGCGTGAAGCCAGCCAATGCCAAGGAATTGCTTGGACAACCGAACATTGACGGAGCCTTGGTGGGCGGAGCTAGCCTGAAAGCCCAAGACTTCGCGGGAATTATCGCGGCGGGTTGAGCCTGATTCGCGAAACACACAACTATTACAATTGTCTATTTGAAGGACGAACTAAGTCATGATCGCTTCGATCGTTGGATTTTTGCTGATTGCGTCGCTCGAAGGAGCCATTTTAGGCTTCTTGATGGGATTTTTGTCACTGTTTTTGATTCTGTTGGTACTGATCCAACGTGGAAAAGGTGGCGGATTGACCGGAGCACTTGGGGGTCCCGGTGGGCAAAGTGCGTTTGGTAGCAAGGCGGGTGACACGTTTACCGTG
>CAXBHV010001741.1:0-1767 GCA_963974855.1 uncultured Rhodopirellula sp.
CGGATCCCCACAAACAAACTCAGTTCATTCCAAACGGTGATGCTCGCTCGTGCCCTTCGCAGCCAGGTTGCGAATTGCTCGTTCGAATACGATGCCAATCGATTGGTGGCAGAGCTGCAGGCCACTGCTGATCGCATCAATCCCCGCTTAGCGGATATGTTGCGAAACATTCTGATTGAAAACGAAGCTGACATTCGTGGTGCTGCCGAGGCCGCTTGGTGGGACGAATTACAAGAGCGTGCGTCGAGTCGTTTGCTCGGTATCGCTGCGGACCATTTGCGTATGCAGGTCAATCGCAGCGGCGTCGAAGCCAAGGTGATCATGTCGATCGATGCCGTCGGGCCTCGAACCGCGGCAACTGCGATCGTCGCGAGTGATGGTCGATTGCTGCATTGCGAAGATTTGCCCTGCCAATTGTCCGCCGGAATGCGGTCACAAGCGGTGCTGCGTATGGGCGAACTGATCCATGCTCACCACGTCGATTTGATCGTAATCAGTAATGGACCCGCACGCCGAGGATGCTTGGTCGCGGTGGGTGAATTGGTCAAGCAATCGCCCGAGAATTCGATTCGCTGGACATTGGCGGATCGCAGCGGAGCGGACACCTACGCCGGAAGCCAAGTTGCCGATCAAGAAATGCGAACGACGCCTCGTCGATTCCGCAGCGCGGCTTGGGTAGCATTTTCGATACTGCAACCTGCGGGCGCAATCGCAAAGGTCGATCCTCTGAAATTGCGTTTGGGGTCCTTCCAACGAGAACTTGCCGACAAGGCGCTGATGGAAGTACTCGACGATGTCATGATCAGCGGTGCTTCGCGTGGCGGCGTCGATGCAAACTCGGCGCCCACTTCGTGGTTGTGCCGTTTGCCAGGCGTTACGCAGGAAGTGGCCGACGCGTTGGATTCGGCTCGTCGAAACGAATTGTTCAAGTCTCGAGAACAGATCGAAGAGCTTGATGCGTGGGGCGACAAGGCGTCGACGCGACAAGCGTTGCCGTTCTTGCGAGTCTTTGGCAGCGACGAAGTCCTCGATGGAACCTTGATTCATCCCGAGGACTATCCGTTGGCCAAGAAGTTGGCAACGACGCTCGAGATCGAACTGCCGCCATCGACTCCACCTGGTTATCAGACGCCCAACTTTGACGAAGACGCTGCACCAAAACTAAGCGACGTCGTCGAGCCTGTTGCCGAAACCAAGGAAATAAAGACCGCTGAAACCGATGAAGAGAAACCTTTCGGCTTAGCCGCGGAAAACGAAGCGGGTGAATCGGCCGCAGCTCCTGCGGATCCGGCGGCCGAAGATGTTTCAGCAGCTGAACCTTCCAGCGAACCAGCGGCAGAACCTGCAGCTGAGACAGTGGAAGCGGAAGCCTCGGCAAGCGAATCCGCAGATGCGAGCGTCGCGGAAGCTCCGCAAGCTGAGGAAGCTTCCGCTGCGGCTGAACCAGCAGAAGCCGCTGCGGCGGTATCGATGCGTGTGGTTCGTCCACGTCCCGAAAATGCCAAAATCGACAAGTGCATCAAGGAATGGCAGATCGGTGCCCGCCGAACTCGTCAATTGGTGAGCTGGTTGTGCGACCCGTTTGGTGATAGTGATGTCGCCGATGGGGCTTCCAACGCAGTGCTGACATCGATGCCCAATCTAAAGACGCTCAAGACTGGCGACCAAGTCATCGGTGTTGTCGTCGGCGTCATGCCATTTGGTGTGTTCGTTGAATTGGCACCCGACTGCAGCGGATTGATTCACGTTAGTCGCGTTTCGGAACAG
>CAXBHV010001742.1:0-1764 GCA_963974855.1 uncultured Rhodopirellula sp.
ATCGCCACCAGTAGTAAACTAGCGGCAACCGGTATGGGGGCGACAAAGAAACCGCACAACGCAACAAGCGAGAGCCAGAACGCGGGATACGAAGTTATCGGATCAACGAATCGTTTCAACGGCCAAAGCAGCACCACCACGGCGAGTGCACCCAACAGCGATATCGAGTTCACGATGATCGATTGCAGTTGGGCTTCCGACAAATCCGCAGGCAGAACGGGATCGAGGACGACTTGTTCGTCCATTCGTTGGATCTGCTGAAGTTGATAACCTTTCAGATTGTCGCGATTCGAAAACAGAAACGGAATGTCAATCGATCCACTGGAATAGCGTTTTACGTGCACCAACATCTGGGCATTAAGTTTCTCCCAACTCGGCGATTCGGAAAGCCCTTCCCCGGCGAGATCGGAACGTTGATCTGCAGAGCTTGCCGACGTGGAAAAGTCTTTGGATTGGGGCGTTGCTTTTCCTTTCGCGGCTGTATCTGTGTTGCTACCCGTCGGTTTCGCTGTTACCTCCCATTGGACCGGGAACCCCGCTTCCGCTGCCAGTTCTTCGTATCTGGCAATCATGGGTCGAATCCACGTGGTCGATTCTGCCGTGGGACGTTCGGCGAGAATGTCGCTGGAATCGCTAATCATTTGCACAATGGATGCAGCTAACGAGACCCCGCGTTGTTGGAGCATGGCCGCGCGCGTCTGTTCTGGCGTTAACCCCTGCATCTCCTTGTCGTGATTTACGATCGATTTGATCATTCTCGATGTTTCGGAATCACTCGATTCCGAAAAGGCATAGGTTGAAATCCATGCGTCATTAACGGGGACCGCCAAAATAGTGGCTGCAAAGTCGCTTTGCCGAGCACTAAATAGCGGCACATCGAACATCACTTCGACACTTTGTGCGAGCCGACTAAGCGAGAGAGGCAATCGTATAACCTTGCCTCCGTTGGCTTGGGCCGCCGCGACATCCGACGAGTCGGCGGGCGGCACCTCCGTCGAGTTGACAGCCTGGTTTGCTGTCCATGCCCCCAAGCAGGTTGCCCCACGTGGCAACGCAATATCGACCGATTCGAGCGAACCGGGAACCAGATCGAATCGCGACATCACGACAGTTCGCTTGTGCCCAGGAAACACTCGCGTGTCCGCAGTGATCACTTTTGCGATGCGGTTTTGTTGCTGCAACGGAGCCAACTCAATTGACCATCCGTTGGCCGCCACTGCAAACGTCGCTCGAGGCCCGCCTAGATCCAAATCATTTTGCTGGGCAACTTGCGACCAAAACGGAGGAAGCTCCGCGGCTCGAACCGAGTTTGAACGCCAACGAATCGGTTCATTCGTCAAGCGGCTCGGCACCGAAACGTGAACGGACCGATTGCCTTCGCCCAGAATCTGTATCGACGGCACGCTGACCCGCGACTTGTCCGCCGTCGCGAGCGTTCCTTGAATCGAAATCACCCGCGTCTCCCGAACTTGTTCGTCGCACGAGACGCGTATTAATTGAGTCGAAACTTCGTTTGCGGGTTGGCGAGACCAACGAGCGGCCGACAATACATCAAGTGACTCGCACCACCGAGTCGGGACCTGGATGTCGATAAAATCGGGAAGTTTTCCAGGCCCAAACCGGGTCAACGAGTGCATGCTCCAGCGTCCCTCGCTCCACGACAACGTAATCAGCTGACTGGCGTCAAACCGGGTCGGACGGATCGATGACCTCAGAACCATGGTGGGGATTCGCATTGCATCCCCGACCATGCTGGAATTAAAT
>CAXBHV010001743.1:0-1762 GCA_963974855.1 uncultured Rhodopirellula sp.
GTTCATCGATCGTCACTTTGATCGGTTTGTCAAAGTCTTGCCAAAGCCAACGCATCGCATCGGGCATGATGGCTGCGCCATGTTTACCGTTATGGCCTCCGTCGCCCCAATCGTTTCTGACTTGATACCCCGCCCACTGCAGCGCCGACAGCATGGTCTGGTTGGCGTTCCACCAACTGCCGCCGTAAATGTCGAGGTCATTGCGACCGTCTTGCAGAAAAACGCGAATCGGCTTTGGCTCGGTCTTACGGACCAACGTCGGGTACTCGTTACCACCTCTAAGTCCCACGTAGGTTCCAACCGTGCTAAAGACACGACGGAATTGGTCAGGCCGATGCCAGGCAACGCCAAACGCAGCGATCGCGCCGCTACTGCTGCCACCGATCCCACGCAGATTTGGATTGTCCGTGATGTTGTATTTTTGTTTGACGACCGGCAACAACTCGTCGATCAAAAATGTGGCGTAGCGGTCGCTGACGCTGTCGTATTCGTAGCTGCGATTGAAACGCGACTGTGCTTCGTCGCCTCCCGGCACGACACCGGGGTTGACCATGACGGCAATCGTGACCGGCATTTCTCCTTTGTGAATCAAGTTGTCAAAGACAGCGGGCACACGCCAATTTCCCTTTCGGTTGATGTAACCCCCTCCGTCTTGGAAAACCATCAACGCAGCGGGCTTGGCTGCATCGTATTGCGCCGGAACATAAACGAAATAGTCTCGCTCGGTTCCGGGGAACACGCTGCTGCTGGCGAAGTGATACGATTCCACCCGGCCTTCGGGAACGCCGCTCTGTGTTTGTGAATCAGGATGCAGCGGGTATGACTCTTCGGCGTGCAGTGAGACGGCAGCCGTGACGAGAACCAGCGAGAGGATTCCCAACGGACGTGTCAGACGGAGAGCGACAATCGTTTTTCGCATGTGCAATTCCTTGGTAGGTTGTTCTAGAAAGAGGAAGGAGGTAGGGAGGGTTGCCTTTGTTTCAA
This sequence comes from uncultured Rhodopirellula sp., assembly GCA_963974855.1. Lineage (GTDB taxonomy): Bacteria > Planctomycetota > Planctomycetia > Pirellulales > Pirellulaceae > Novipirellula. The sequence goes on from CAXBHV010001743.1 coordinate 985, forward strand.
AGCACATGATAATCAAACGCGATGATACCACTACGCGACAGCATACCGAGCCGTACGATTCCGGTGATCAATTACTTGATCATTGCGTTGTGTGCCGCCGCGTTTATTGCCCAATTAGTATCGCAGGAACGTGGCAATCGAATTGCGGAACGTTTTGGCATGGTGCCGGCAAGATTGTCTGGCGTGAACGCAGATCCGGAAATCAGCGAACGTGTAGGCATCCAAACCCGGCGTGGAATCGAAGTCCGCACGATCACTCGCAAACTTGCTCCGTCACCGATCCCGGCGTGGATGACGTTGGTCACTTGCATGTTCTTGCATGGCGGTTGGATGCACTTCATTGGCAATATGTGGTTTCTGTATATCTTTGGCGATAACGTTGAAGATCGCTTGGGGCATTTCGGTTACGCGCTGATGTATTTAGGCACCGGGATCGCCGCTTCGCTATCACACTACTTCACCGATCCATCGAGTCCAATGCCGACGATTGGCGCTAGCGGCGCGATCGCGGGTGTGATGGGAGCTTATGCGTGGCTGTATCCGCATGCGAAGGTCCAGACGTTGATACCGCTGATCGTGATCATCCAAGTGATCATTCTGCCAGCACCATTGTTCTTGGGGATTTGGTTTGCCTTGCAAACGTACAGCGGCATCACCGCAGTGGCCGGTGGCGCCGCAACCGGAGTGGCATGGTGGGCTCACATCGGCGGCTTTGCCGCAGGAGCGTTAGCGGCGATCATCATCGGACGCACGCCGCTTGGACACGAGGCGGTGACAG
>CAXBHV010001744.1:0-1761 GCA_963974855.1 uncultured Rhodopirellula sp.
TGTTGGTTTTACGGCGGTTCCTCAGCCACCGCTGGTACCGCTTGCCAAAAATCCGGCATAGGATGATCGTAGCCGATCTCGCCAGAGATCGGATTGCAGGTCCAGTGCTTGGCGACTTCGGCGAGCGGCAGCAATATTTATTTCTGCCGCTCGCCAAATACGTCGACAACGGGCCGTCACCCTGGGGTCACCACGAATGAAACAGATCATCACGACCGTACGACCTCATCTAGCGGAGCAACTGCTTGCGAGCCTGCGTCGCGCCCCCTTGGAAGCCCTCAGCGTGATGGAGGTCAAGGGTTATGGTCGCCAAAAGAGCTATCTGAACGAGTACAAAGAGACCGAGTATTCGCAAGCCTTTGTCCCCAAGGTGGAAATCACGCTGTGGGTGGACGATTCACGCTGTGAAGAAATCCTGGAAAAAATCGTCTCGGTAACACGCACTGGGCGAATCGGCGACGGCAAAATCCTAGTGTTGCCCGTTTCGGAATACCTGTAGTCCTTGAATCGTCGGCTGACCCTCCGCGGGGAGGGTTAGAAGCGACCGTGGCTGTCTAGGTGTCGTGGCACTGCAACGTCACTCGATTTTTTTCGCACTCACGGCGATTTCTCAGCCTGCTCAGCTCAATCTGTCCCAAAATCACAGTGCAAATTACTGAAAAACTACCTTGACGCAATTCCGATAATTTACTTACTAAACTGTCCCCACCGTTTTCGCCAACGCGGTCGGCCGAACACTTTCGCTGGCCTCACGGCAATCTCCCCCCTTTCCACAGGATCGCAGATGTTCCGAATGTTCATGATCGGACTCGCTTTGACATTGCTTCCCACCGTCGTTTCGGCGGCACAGCCTCCACGCGCCGCTGCAACGATGGCGCCCGCGAACGAGGTCGTGCGTTATCAATTGAAGGATTGGAAGGCGAAGCACATCCACGATGCAAAAAAAGCCGACACGATCGCAAAAACGCTGAAAAAACTCGGATGTGAAGTCAAAACCGATCAACACAACGGGCACTTGGACGTGAAATACCGCTGTCCTGAATGGCACGAATTGAAGCTGGATTCGCACGATGATGCTCACAAGTGGGAAAAATGGCTCAAAGAATTTCACTTCACCACCGAACACAAACACTGAGACAGTCGATTGAGTTCACCCATTACCACTGCTCGCATGGCGATCGAAGCGGCGAGTTTTGCCAGCCAAATGGTCGGCGAACTAGCTAGCGGCGTATCGAGAGCGGTCGGATTCGACGAAGTGCTGCAGAGCGGCTCGGCTGAAAACGAGCCTGTCAGCGAATCCAAACTTCGTTCGATGATCGATCAAGTCGCTGGCGCGATCCGCGCGCGGCTCGAAGCAGCTGGAATCGGCGTGAACCCACCCGTGGAAGTTGCTGTCAGTGATAGTGCACAGGAATTGGGCAGCAGTTTGACCGTTTCTTCACACCACCCTCGGGCGGCGGAGATCGAGTCGATTCTGATGTCTGAGTCGAAAATTGTCGACCAATTGCAGCGAATTCGCACCGCCTCGAACATCGATCGAATCGTGGTTTCGGACCGCAGTTAAGTCACGAAGTGAAAATTGATCAGGAAGTCAAAATAGCAGGATCAGCTACACTTGACGCAGACGGCGATCAAAGCGAACATACCGCGTAGCGATCAAAATCGCAGAGCCGGAGGATAAGCGAATGGCTAGCAGGCTGATTCGAAATCAGTTGTCCAGAAATGGATTGCGGGTTCGAGTCCCGTGTCCTCCGCTATTGA
>CAXBHV010001745.1:0-1757 GCA_963974855.1 uncultured Rhodopirellula sp.
AATCAAGCTCATTTCTGCGATTCGTCAAACGCAAAGCATCCAAACAGATTCGGGCGCAATCTCCGCGGCACGCGAAGTCAAACCCTTATTGGTTACCCGCCGCGAGCGCCGTCAAACGCAACGAGTCAGGACCAGTGCAGTGGTAGTTTACGTTCGAGCACGATCCACCGCTTCATTGCTTTGAGCCCGAAGTCATCGTCCATTTCGTCCAGGCCTTCAATCGACTTGGCGTAGTTGGGGTTTGGGTTGTCGTCAGCGAGTTCGGTAAACGATGTGAAGTATTCGGTGACGACGTCAGGGCAGATTGAATAGACCTCAGCAGCGAATTCGTCGGTGTTACCAGGGACAGTCGCAAGTTCGACCATGACGCGGTCATGTCCAGCATCGGATAGCGTAACTCCGTAGCGAGCATCCCATCGGGACAGGTGTTCGATCAACCATTCCGTCCCCCGATCGGCATCATGCGCGAGTGTGCTGTGTTGTCTGAGCGTGTCAAATTTTGGATCGGTGTTCGGCATGGTGTCGAATAGATTTCAGTCGGGTAACGGTGGACATCACGGGGGACGGAGAGTTGATCATCCATTGTAGCAAACGCCGCAAGCCGTCCTCCCGTGCATGTCATGGTTCTGCCCGATTCACGATCATGTTTGCGTCACGGAAGATATCCGAATCGCGACCATCGTACAATTCATTCGAGTCGTCGACCAACAGTCGCCAGTACAAGAAAGCTGGTTCAACATCGGGGCATTCAGAGAGCAATCGAGAGCGCAGTTCCATCAAATCCGTATCGGATTCGACACGGCCATGAATCGTTACAAACAGCGCCTTCTTCGCGTCGCACCGAGCTCGGACGCGAGTAAATCGTGAATCAGGCGTTAGCACATTCTGCAACTGTGTTTCAGCTCGTATCTGAGTCCGATGCCGGCGGGAGAGAGTGGCGATACCAGGACTCACACTCGGCGCGAAGAAAAGGAGTGTGAAGACAATTGTGGCGAAGAGCGATGCAATAGTACGCCGACCAATGTTGTGCCGCCGATTCGTGACGAAGACGCGATAGACGACGAACGCGCTCGCAGCAACGAGCACGCAAAAGGTGATGGCTGCACTCGTGCCAAGCAGATATTGGCCCCTTAAAAATGCCGCAGTGCAAATGAGTAGACCAACGGCGATCAGCAGTGGGTTGCGTTTACGACTCACATATATTCAGTGGCAGAACGTCGGAATTCACGGGGTCGGGTAGAGAAAATATTGAACCTCCAAAACGCATGACGCCCGACTCCCCTGCAATTCTTTGGTTATCCGCCGTCGGTAAGCGAAGATGGAGTTGAGGCGCCAACCCACATGCGGTCGACATTGCCAGTAGTGGGGCCACCAGGGCTGATCTGGAGTTGAATCGCATTGAGAAATTTGTCGTTCGTGATGCATCCGGTGTACTCTCCGTAGCCGTCGCCTTTCAGCGTAACATCTGATGACCATTGCTTACCATCGGTTGGGTCGGTCCATTGATAACGCACCTTGAACGAATCGTCGTTTAACGAATAGCGGACGTCGTTAACCGAGGTAGGCAAAGGGTGCGATGCAAGATGCTGCTCGACACTTGCAGCAACAACGTCGGGTGGGATCGGCGAAGCGTTGGCGATGGGAAGGGTACGTGATGCCTTGAGGCGTGCAACCTCCAAGCGAGTAACCATGATGATGCATGCCATCGCTACCAAAGTAGCAGCGAGCAGTAGAGTAGACAGGCGAAATTGGTAAAA
>CAXBHV010001746.1:0-1757 GCA_963974855.1 uncultured Rhodopirellula sp.
AAATGGCTCGCCTGCGGAAATTCTTTTTTCGCCCATGGGGACTGCCAATCGTGATCTTCGCTGGACCATCACTCAGGGTGGCGTCGCCGGAGAGGTTCGAGTGTCGCCCACCACGGGCAGCGTTCAAACCCGAGTTCCCTAACCTCGATACAAATCATGAGAATCGATACGAAGACAAAATCGAAACATCGTCGCGGGGCAACGTTATTGGACGTGGTCACCGGATCGATGTTGCTTTCGGTTCTGCTGATTCCATCGCTTCATTTGGTAACGCGATCTCAAAAGATGAATCGTCGACTGAAGCTGCATGAATCAATGTTGTTCGAGGCCGATCAATTACTGCAGCAACGAAAGCTCCAGCTCTCGGACCAGGTGTCGTTTACGAAGGCCTGGGCACGCCCAATGTCGAGTCCTGAACCGTCAACCATCGTGACCGAAGACGGCCAGAAATTGGCCGCTGGTGTGCTCGTCCAACGCGATACGACCGTCACGTCGTCGAAATTGTTATCGATCACGAGTCAAGTTTGGCAGGACCGAAATCGCAACGGACGCGTGGATGAAGACGAGCCGGTGGAACAACTCCAATCGCATTGGGGCGAACCATGAGCACACAACGCAATAAAAAATCGCGTCGTCACGGAATCAGTCTGATCGAAGTGATCGCTTGCACGGCGCTTGTCGCAATTCTGTTCGTTCCGATTGCTGGCGTGATTCGTGCCTCGGCGCGAACGATCGCAAGTGCCCAGTCAGGCGGATCCACGGCCGCGGGATTACAGAATACTTTGGCGTGGGTGTCGGGGATGATCGACGACGGAACGGTCCTCAGCGCGAACGCGTCGAGTTTGACTTTGCAACGACGTGATGGCACGATCGTCAAGATTGATCGATCCAGCAATCAATTGGTAATGAGCGACGGCAAGTCAACGGATGTGGTGTTGGCTGAAAACATTCTTGATTTTGCGGTTCGTTCAATCGTCCAGCCCAAACCATCAAGCCGATGGGTTGGCCTCGAAATCGACCTAGTTGGACTGGACACGAGTGGAAACCGTAAGGTGCTGGAAACGTCGACTGTCGTGTTCCCGCCGCAAATTCCCGAACCGAAAAAGGCGGGGAAATGATTAAGTCAAAACGCTTGCACAAGCCTCAAAAAGCACGAGCCCGATCGGGTTCGGCATTATTGCTCTGCACACTTGCTGCGGCCGTGTTGTCGATGTCGGCAATCGCAATGTTGAGATCAAGTAAGCTTGCGATCGCTCGCGTTGACGCTCGGCGCACTGCGATCCAAGGGCGTCACATCAGTGACGGACTGGTGCAGCAAGCGATTGCCCAATTGAAAAGTGATGCGGACTTTGAGGGCGAGATCTTTGCAACGGGCACTGCAATGCCAACCGCCCGCGTTGTCGTAAAACGGCCAAGCAAGAAAGAAGCGATGCTGTACGTTTTCTTGTACGAAAAATCGGCATTCGCAGCGAAGGAAGTTTTGATCGACGTCGAGGAATTAAAGACGAAGGGAAAACCAAAGGATCCCAAAGATCCGAAGGCCCCAAAAGATCCGAAAGATCCCAAGCCTCCCAAAACAAAGTTTCGTCCTGTTTAGGGATTTATCGAACGTCACTCGCGACTTCCGCAACGATCGAACTTGATGCATTCTACAGGCGTGGATCTTTCTAAAGCCCCTGCTGCATAAGGATCTTTAGCAAGATCCACTACCGCCAGTTAATTGCTTCGCATTCTAGCGGTCCAGCGTAATGATCGCG
>CAXBHV010001747.1:0-1754 GCA_963974855.1 uncultured Rhodopirellula sp.
GCCGCGATCTTGTTTCCGTCGGGGGAAAAACAAACACAAGCAAGTGCAGGCGTGCCCTGCATCCGCTGCCCTATTTCAAAGGCATTTGTGCGATCCCAAATAATCAATTGGCCATCATTGCCTGCCGAGACAAGTGAATCGCCGGCTTTGTCAAACGACAAACTGCGGACGAGATCTCGATGCCCTTTTAGCGTCTTCACGACATTCAGCGTCGCAACCTCGATGATGCGAATGCCAAAATCGTCTCCCGCCGCAGCAAGAATTTCGCCGCGTGGATCTGCGGCTACCGCAGTAACCACGGGCGTCGTCGTGCGAGTGCCGATTGGTTCCAGACGGATGACTCGACTTGGAAACGAAGGATGAGCCAACGCATTGGCGATCGTTGGTGTTTGTGCGAGCAAAACATCAGCGGCCCCTACGGCGATCATCGCCGTTGTGGCGGTTGCAATCCAAGTACGGCGTGAAACACAACGCTGCATGTCTGATCCCTCAAAAACGAACGATTAATCCAGGGTCGACTGCGGCGAGCAATTCGTGTTTCACAACACCTTCTGATGATGTTGCCGAAATGTTCACGATGACCGCGCATAGACCCAGTTAGATCTAAATCGGCAATCCGAAAAACCGTCATGAACGGATTAATCGGAAAAGTCGGATTTGCAGCCAGCGGGGGAACGCTGTGAAGCATTTCGTAGCGGAACTCGTCAAGAGTTTCGGGGGACACTCGCCGTGGATCGAAAGTCTTGACGACTTCCGCTACTTTAAAAACACACAAACCTTGTAGGGAAAAATGCTGCACAGAGTTGCCGGCGGGGGAACCGATCGCCCTGTGCAGGAACATTGCTAGCGACCAGAAACGTTGCTAGCGGCAAAAACTTTGATTTCTGTCCGCTAAGAAGCACTGGTTCCCAGGCCGAGTCTGGGAACCAGAAGAACAGGCGGAATTTGGCGTCGTTGACATTGCGTCGTCATTCGTGGGACTACTGTTCCAGGCGGAACATCACGGTCGCAAGTGGTGGCAAATCGATCGAGATGCTGTCAGGTCGTTCATGGTGACCTTCGCCGAACGTTTCACGACCTGGGTAATTGCCGACGTTCGATCCGCCGTACGCTTCACCGTCGCTGTTGAAGATTTCTTTCCAGAAACCACTCGCAGGGACTCCGACTCGATAGCCCTTTCGGACCACTGGTGTGAAGTTGCTGCAAACGAGGATCGGGGGAGCGCCTTCGAGTCCTTTACGCAAGTAAACCAGCGTGCTGTCTTCGGCGTTCATGCAGTCAACCCACTCAAAGCCTTCGTGGCTGAAGTCCAATTGGTGCAACGCGGGGTTTTCAATCACGACCTTGTTCAAATCCGCGACCAATTGCTGGACGCCGCGATGAGTGGCGAAATCCAACAAGATCCAATCGGGACCGTCGTCGTGATTCCATTCATTCCACTGAGCAAACTCGCCCCCCATAAACAACAGTTTCTTGCCCGGGTGCGTCCACATGTAGGAGTAGAGCAATCGCAAGTTGGCAAATTTTTGCCACATATCGCCTGGCATCTGGCTGATCAACGAGCCCTTGCCGTGTACCACTTCGTCGTGCGACAGCGGCAACATAAAGTTTTCGGTAAAGGCATAGATCAAGCTGAACGTCAGTTCGTTTTGATGATACTTGCGATGAATCGGTTCGTTCTGCATGTACGATAACGTGTCGTTCATCCAGCCCATGTTCCACTTGTAAGTGAAACCGAGCCCACCGTCGTCGAC
>CAXBHV010001748.1:0-1753 GCA_963974855.1 uncultured Rhodopirellula sp.
GTGGTATCGACACGATCGACGGCGTTTTCGAGCAGAAACTCGTCGATCGGAATGCCTTCCTCCGAGTTGTAGCGGTGGTTGCGATTGAACGCGGTCGCGATCAAATCGCCTTCACTTGGGTTGGGCAGCAGATCGCCCGCAAGCTGGACAATCGTGAATTGATCAAACGGCAGATTTTGGTTGTAGGCATCGATCACCCAGTCACGCCAACGTGACATCTCGCGTGGCCCATCGTTTTGGTAACCGTCGGTGTCGGCGTAGCGAGCCGCTTCTAACCATTGCCATGCCATTCGCTCGCCGAAGCGTGGTGATTGCAGCAAGCGGTCGACCGCGTTTTCGTAAGCCACGTCGATTCCGTTGGTCTGAACCTCCGCAAGGAACCGCTGCAACTGTTCGATCGTTGGCGGCAGCCCGGTCAAATCGAGCGACACGCGGCGAAGCTGTGTGGCTGGTGACGCCGGGCCGAGCGGTTCCAAGTTGGCTTGTTTCAAACGCTTCAAAACGAAGGCATCGATTGCGCCATGCGAAGCAAATTCGCTTGGTACCACTGGCCGGGTGATCGGTTCAAACGCCCAGTGCCGCTGATACTTTGCACCTTGGTCAATCCACTGTCGCACTTTCCACCGTTGATCCGCGGTCAGCACCAATCCCGAATTCGGGGGCGGCATCTGCAATTCGGGATCGTCGCTTTCGATGCGTGCGACCGCATCGCTTTCATCCGCGTTTCCAGGCACAATCGCTGCGTAGCCGCCTAAGTCTTCGACCGCCGCCTCACGCTGGTCCAATCGTAAACCGGCCTCGCGGGTATTCGCATCGGGCCCATGACATTTGAAGCAGGTATCGGAAAAGATCGGTCGAATGTCACGATTGAATTCCTCCTCGTCGGCCTTCGCCGGCAAGGCGAATCCAGCGATAGCAAAACTGAAAGTGGTCGCAAGGCGAACGAGACGCCGGCAAGCGGAGCGGGTGGCGGATTTTGTGGTAGGTAGCATTGGGAGGCGTTGTGATCGATGTTGGGGATAATCGAATACAGCCATCTTATCCTAAATGGATGACGAAGATCACAAATCGACCTGTGCAGTGGGGTGATGAACGTAGTGGATCTTGCTAAAGATCCCCAAGCCGCTGGATCTTTAGCAAAATCCACTACCCCAGAATCAAGCTCCACTAGAGCACTCGACGCGACCAGGATCGGTTTCGCGAATCGAAGCAGGTAGGCAAGAATCATGGTGTGAAATCCCGTTAGCCGTTTGGGCGAACGCTGTGAAGCCTATTCACGTTGCTACCTTCGCCAGAAGGTGGTGATTTGTATTTGCGCGGCAACTATCCACGCTCTGGCGAGCGTAGCTACAAAACGCAAATGCCGGAATCTGCCGTTACGAAATGCTTCACAGCGTTTGCCAAAACGGCCAATATTCTGAAAGACTCCTGCCCAACTGCTTACTGCGAAGTTAGTCCGCGGATGATCGGATCACGAGTGATCGGTGGTCGATGACGCGTCATCCTCGTCCGCTTGGCTGGCAGCGTAGCGATGATCGGTTTGCCCAAGTGCCACGATCTGGACGACGTCTTTCACCGCCAAGTACAACAAGCTCACGATCGCGACCGAACCGCCGGCCAGCAACGAGGATGCAATCAGCACGCCGTAGTAAATAGTCGGATACCACCATCCTGGCAATGAATCGGATTCATAAACGGGGACACAATGCAATACGAACATGATCGCAGCGGCACTGAATAAGATCGCATCATA
>CAXBHV010001749.1:0-1751 GCA_963974855.1 uncultured Rhodopirellula sp.
GTAGCCAGGGCGAACATCATTGATGCGGCGGAAATCGGCGGCAACAGCTTCCTTTCCATTGGGGCTGACGGTGTAAACTGCGTGCGGGATGATTCGCGTTTTCCGCGTCTGAACATCCATGATCCGCGCGACATAGCGGTCTCCGATGCGGTCGTTCCAAATGATTTCGGAATCAGAACCGGGCAACCACTGCAACATGCAGCCTTGTTGCCAGCCCCAAGCTTTGCTTTCGCCGAGTTCGATCCAGCGGTCACCGTCTTCGAGATCGACCATCCCAATTTTGATTGTATCGTCGGCGGTAGGCGAACGATGCTCAAAGTCAACCTGCATCCCCAACACGAATCGATTGGTTGGGTCAAATTGTAGTTTGTCATAGTACCCAAACCAATGATGCTTTGGTCCACGCGTGATCGTGCGAACGGGAATCGAAGAATCAGTGGCTGCCGTGGCCCAAGAGTTGTTTCCACACGCCGCCAGAGCAATGGCCGCTTGGCTGGCGATGAATTGTCGGCGATCGATCGAATGTTGGTTCATGTTAAGTAGCAGGGTGAAGGTCTTAGGGGATCCGAGGCACTGAACGTTAAGCCAATCAGCCAACTTTTTCAATATCCACCAGTCGTATTCAGCGTCACCGCAATCACGAACAACCACCGCGTGCAACACACGCGTCAACCAACGTCAGCAAGTCCCGAAAGGGACGGTATGCTGTAGCCCACGGCGTGAGCCGTGGGTTACGGAATTCGCTCTGCCACCTCTCCCGAGCGCAGCATGGGAGAGGTCGGACGGGCCCTTAGGCGTCGTCCGGGTGAGGGCCTGTCTCCGGCTCACTCGAACCTTCCATCAATATCGCTGCCTGTCTCAGCGTTGCTGCAAGCGTTAGCAACCACAGCGTGCAACACACGCGTCAACCAACGTCACCAAGTCCCGAAAGGGACGGCATGCTGTAGCCCACGGCGTGAGCCGTGGGTTACGGAACGAACCAACAATCAAAAGCCCCGGTAGGGGCGACAGGAAAGACCGACCTCTAACGCGATCGGATGATTCGTCTTGCACTCACGCAACCGCATCGCCATAAAAAAGCCCCCGCGAATAAACGCAAATCAACGCGAATGCTCGTTATTCCTCATTGCACTCATCCATAGCCAACATCCCGTTGTGGATCTTGCTAGAAATCCTGCACTACGACGCCCTTCAGCAATTGCCAATTGAACTTTTATCTTTTTCTAGTCGTCTTCACAGCATCCGCAACCCGCTGCAGACGCAAACGCAGGTTGCGCGATCGATTTGAACAGGGGCGAACAGAGGAAACAGCGTCACAAGTCACCTCCTTCTCTGTTCCCACCCCTACCTCCTGTTCAAATTTCTTTGCCAGTCATCCTGTGCATCTTGGCTCCGCCTCAGCAGCAGCGAAAAACATTTTCCAAAACAATTTGCTTGCACCTCAACGTCACATCGCCAATAATCCGTTTTCGTGATTGCGGTGGAACTCAGCGGAGTGCCACCCAAGCGACCGAAGGTCCACGTAGCCTAGGCTTCTAGCATTTGTGGGATAGGCTTCCAGCCTTTCATCAGCATCCCTTCCTGCCTGTCACCAAACCCAGCCACATTAGTTCCTGCTCCATCGACCCTGGTTTGATGAAACGTTGCGATGCCATCCTGACTACCCACTGCAAGTTCCGCATGCCCGATGCCAACAGCCCCGCACCAGTTTTGAGCTAAGAATCCCAAATCGTCCTCCTTGTCAACTTCCC
>CAXBHV010001750.1:0-1751 GCA_963974855.1 uncultured Rhodopirellula sp.
TACCCGGGATCGCGCCCACGCTGAACAAACCAGCAGGCTGCGTCTCGACAATTCGGTATCGTCCAGGTGCGAGGCCTAACGCACGTGGGAAAACGTATTGGCCGTCCCCATCGGTCGTGGTGTGGTGCCCAGTATCGACGTAACGATTAGTGGCTTCGTCCCATTTGAACAGCGAAATATTCACGCCGTTGATTGGCAATTCGCCTACGTCGCGGGTTTTGTTTAAATTGTTGTCCAACCAAACTTGGCCTGCGATCGAGATTGGTTTCGCGATCTGGCCGGTGGTCGCAACGGCCGCTGCCGAGCGGTTCGGGCGACTATCGGCTCCGGTTCCCTCGTCGGGCGGCAAGTTCAAATTGTGATCCTTCGCAGGATCGCCGTAGTCATTTAGAAAGACCGCGTCCGCGTGCGACGTCTCGTAGTGCGGCGCATCGAAGGTGGCTTCGAGAATCGAGTCCTGGAACTCTTGGCCCGATGCGATCACATCCAAACGACTGTTGAACTGATCCAAATCCGGCAGGTTACGCAATACTTCGTCGACATCGATCGTGAATTCCAAACGGTCACCCGCGCGGAATCCCGACAACCTCAGCACCAATTCTTGGCCGCCGTCTTCGACTTCGGCAGTGGCTTGGACCGTATGCCCGTCGGCGGTCAGAATACGAACGATTTGGAAGTTGTGAGCGCCGTTTTTGCCACGGCCCCCCTGCTCAGTGTCATAAATCAGGTCGCCAACGGAGATTCCATCGTTGTCTTTGTCCGTGCGGATTCGCAGTTCGTTCAGCTCGGTGCCAGCCGCACCACCAGTGAACGACAGGATGAAGCGGTCGCCTCGCGAATCGCTACCGACGTCCTGGTCCGATTCCAAGTAATCGGTTTCGATGTAAACGACCCCGACGTGAATTGGATCGGCCGCGAACAAACGACGACTCTCAAGCTTCTCGGACGTCAGCATTCGTCGCTTGACGTTTTTGGTCCGTGTGCTGCTTTGGTTCGTTCGGCTGCGTTTTGATTTCCAAATCACCCGAGGCACCTCCGTGTGCGTTGATCAAATTTGTTCGACTTTCGCTGCCGCGAAAGAATCGATTGAGCGGACTTTCGCAATGCGAAAAGGCGACTCGTGATGGGTTGTGTTGTTTTCTTCAAAGGACAGGCTTCTAGCCTGTCCGTGGGCTAGCGTTCAATCGGGGTCGTTCCCTCGGCGATGCGGCTGTCCGAGCGATGGAGTTCGTCGAGACTCCATCGTCGCAGTGTCGCATCAAATCCACCTGAGAACAGATGTCCACCCGTAGCAGTCAATGTCGACACCGTGCCGACATGGCCTTCGAGTCGATGTCGCACCATGCCTGTGTCGGTATTCACGATATGGATGACGTTGTCGGACCCCGCTACAGCAATGTGTTGACTGTCGATCGTAGCGATCGCAAACAAACGTCCTGAAGTGACCGTAACGCTATGCAATTTTTTCTGATTCAAGGTGTCGTAGACAACAACGACTCCATCTTCGGCCACCGAAATTACGTTGTTGCTATGCGGATGGAACGCCACGTCACAAATTCGGGCCGAATGCAAATGAGGATCCGCGAGCAAGTTGCCCGTTTGTGGATCAAACAGATGTAAATCGCCGCTGCGACCACCGACCGCCAACACCCTCATGTCGTCGCGATAGGCAACACAGCGAAGGTCGTTGCAATCGCAGGAGAATTTGGGAGTTTCGTTTCCGATCGCGCCAATGATGAAGACTTTGGGAT
>CAXBHV010001751.1:0-1750 GCA_963974855.1 uncultured Rhodopirellula sp.
CTAAATTAGCACAAACCCTATAAGAAAAAATGCTTCACAGCGTTACCCAGCGGGAGGTAGCGACAGGTCCGAAATACCATGTCGGCAGTCACCCAAGTGTGACAATCATCTTCTTCCTTCATTTGGCCTGGGCGGTTCCCCCCGAGTGTGCCCCGCGTGGTAGCATAGAGTGCGTGCCAAACTTCGCAAGAAGTTCTTCTTGCAGAAGCACCCTTGTCAGAGCACCCTTGTCAGAAAGGGATCGAGTGGGCGATTTTCACGATCCAGAACTGATCATAAAGTTTCGTCGGGCTGCCCGCGTTGCGAGCGTGGTGGTGATCGCGATCAGCGAGGTCGTGTTGGTCGGTTGGGCCTTGGATTACGAGGCTCTGAGAGCGTTGTTGCCTGGTAAAGTGGCAATGAACCCCGGCGGGACGGCAATTGGATTCCTGCTGTGTGGTGCGGCGCTGTGGCTGTCGTATTGCGAGTCAGACGAACCATCCGCTTCATCGACGGCGACGTATTCAGCGATTGCATTGGCATCGTTGGTGGTTGCGATGGCAGCCGTTCGCATCTTGGGGTACCAGTTTGGTTTCGATGATGGTCCCGATCGCTGGCTGTTTCCCGCAAAGCTGGACGTGTATGAAATTCCCAACCGGATGGCCCCCAACACGGCGCTGAATTTCCTGCTCACGGGCCTTGCGCTGGTGTTCGCCAATCTTCGATGGCGATGGCGGTATTTGTTCACCGAGACATTCACGTTGGTTGCGGCATTGGTGTCGCTGTTGGCGATCGTGGGCTATGCCTACAGCAGCGTCAATCTGATTGGGATGAAGGCGTACATCCCGATGGCACTGAACACCGCCGTCGGGTTTGCCATTCTTTGTCTCGGGATTTTGTGTGCGAGGCCGACCGAAGGGATAATGCAAGTCATCAGCGACCGAGGGGGCGGCGGCGTGATGGCGCGGCGGTTGTTACCGGCCGCCATCATTATTCCGGCAGTGATCGGAGGGTTTCGTTGGTGGGCACAACAGCAAGGCATCTTTGATCCGGTGATGGGATTGTCGGTGTTTGTGTTGACCAACATTGTCGTGTTCAGCATCCTGATCTGCTGGAGCGCCGTGTCAATGAATCGGACCGACGCGGCGCTCCAGCAGTCGCGGATCGAAGCCGAGGCGGCCAACCGCGCCAAGAGTGAATTTTTGGCGAATATGAGCCACGAGATTCGCACTCCCATGAACGGCATCATCGGAATGGCGGAACTGTTGTCCGACACGCCGCTGGAAAAGGATCAGCAAGAATTTCTAGGGTTGATCCGCCAGTCCGCAGATTCGTTGCTGCGGTTGCTTAACGACATCTTGGACTTTTCCAAAATCGAAGCCGACCGATTAGAGCTCGAACAGATCGACTTTGATTTGCGTGATTGTGTCGGCAAGGCGATGAGGTTGTTTGCACTCAAAGCGGATGAGAAGGGACTAGAGCTGGCGGCCCGCATCGATCCATCGATCCCCAATCGTCTGGTCGGGGACCCCGGACGAATTCGTCAAATCATCGTCAATTTCGTTGGAAACGCGATCAAATTTACCGAGTCGGGCGAGGTGGTGGTGGATGTCAATTCGGAAGAGGTGAGTGACGAACATGCGGTGCTGCACATCAGCGTGCGAGATACGGGGATTGGGATCCCGGCCGAGAAGCAACAAAAGGTTTTCGAAGCGTTTTCGCAAGTCGATACGTCGACGACGCGTCGTTTTGGCGGTACCGGTTTAGGGCT
>CAXBHV010001752.1:0-1750 GCA_963974855.1 uncultured Rhodopirellula sp.
CGTGGATTGTAGGCCTCCAATGCGAATCACCACCTTCTGGCGAAGGTAGCTACCAGAAAATTGTTCACAGTGTTTGCCCGCCGGGGCTTCGTATCATTCGTTACTTCGTTTTCCCGGAACTAACGCCCTTCGGCCAATGTGATTTACAGCGAATCATTCTTGCCGATGCACTTAACACTGGAACACCCTTGATGACACAAAAGAATGGAGATCAACTCGATGACCGAACCCAAGTATTTTTACCGGACTACGAGTCTCGCCGCGGCAAAACGGTTTGCCGTCATGGCTGCTGCTATACTACTCTGCGCGACGACGAGCTTTGGTCAGACGAATCCTGCTGCGATCAAAGCCGCGTTGGCGGAGCAGCCCAGTGTCGTCGAGGCGGATTGGTGGGGCTTCGACGAAACGGAGTCAACCACAGCACTCCAGGCCGCGATCGATTCAGGTGCCGATAAGGTCATCGTTTCCAATAGGGGCAAACCATGGATTGTGGACAAGATTGAACTCGCCAGCGACCAGGAGTTGTACTTTAAGAACGACTGTGTCGTGCTCGCAAAACGTGGCGCATTCAAAGGCAAGAATGACAGCCTGTTTACAGCCAGATTGAAACAGAATGTCACGCTTAACGGCAACGGTGCAACGTTCCGGATGTGGAAATCCGACTACCACACTGATGCGTACGCCCAGGCCGAGTGGCGACACTGCTTGAGCATTCTCAGTTGCAGCAACGTGAAAGTCTACGATCTCACACTCGCCGACAGCGGCGGTGACGGAATCTATCTCGGCGTAGCCCAACGCGGTGTCACCAACAAAAACGTACATATCAAGGACGTGATCTGTGATGGCAATAACAGGCAGGGGATCAGCGTGATCAGCGCAGAGAACTTGTTGATCGAGGACACCGTGCTCAAGAATACGTCTGGCACAGCGCCCCAGGCCGGGATCGACTTCGAACCCAATCATCCTGGCGAGAAGGTCGTCAACTGTGTGATGCGGAACTGTGTGGCCGAGAACAACGTCGGTCCCGCGTACGTGCTCTATCTGCGACCGCTTGATGGCACCTCGGAACCCATCTCCGTTCGCATCGAGGACTGTGTTTCTCGCGGCAGCAACGCAATCTCGGCGTCGATCACCACTGCCAACGGTGGCCCGAAAGGTCCGCCACAGGGGCAGATTGATTTCGTCAATTGCCGCTTCGAGGATACCGCTACCGCTGGCATCAGTGTGCGAGACTTGCCAGTGGACGCCTGCCGCGTGCGTTTCGAAAACTGCACGCTAGCGGACGCAAGCGACAAGCCGATGCGGGCCACGCCGATCTTATTCACCGCTCGAGTGGGCAGTACCCAGGATGTGGGAGGCGTCGAGTTCGTGGATTGCAAACTGGTCGAACCGGTGGATCGGCCGCTGATGGCATTTGAGGACTACGCCGGCGACCTGAAAGTCCTCGACGTCACAGGGACGCTCAAGGTGGTCCGCGATGGCACAGAACAAGTGGTTCCGATCACCGAGCAACTGCTCGACGAACTGATGCCGACCCGCACGATGAAACGGATCCCGCGCTACGATCTGACGGGCGCTCGCTTCGTGCCAGTCTTTCCCGATGCCACGCTGCCGTCGACCAAACCGCGGCTTGCACGTCAGCGTAAGCACGGCGAGTACCTAGTCTATGCCACGCAAGGTGACGAGGTGCAACTCCGCGTGCGGCACCTGAAGGTCGGCAATTACGGCGGCAGTGACATGAAGATTCCGG
>CAXBHV010001753.1:0-1750 GCA_963974855.1 uncultured Rhodopirellula sp.
ACACGATGCAGGTTGGCGGCGCGTTTTCGGCTGCCGTGCTTAGTGACGTGATGGCGCTGCGTATGGGGAAAAGTGTTGCATCGGTTGTTCGCAAACATGTCGATGATGACCGTCTGGCGCAGATGATGGATCACTTTACCCAGTACGTTGGTTCGTCGCCCTACGCTTCGCCCGCCGTGCTGTGTGGAATCGCCCACATGCAAACCGACGAAGGGATCTGGTACCCGATTGGCGGCACCCGAGCGGTCCCCGAGGCACTGACTCAGTTAGCAGAAGAGTTGGGCGTCGAGATTCGCACCGGTACCGATGTCATGCGAATCACCACATCCTCGTCCAACGCGGGACCCTCAACCAAGGTGACCGGTGTCGTGACCGCAGGTGGCGATACGATTTTGTGTGATGCGATCGTCAGCAATTGTGATGCGGTGCGAACGTACCGGGAATTGCTCGATGGCACTAGCGAATCGACTCGCTTTGACAAACCGCATTCTTACGAACCCGCCTGCAGCGGTGTGGTGCTGTATCTGGGATTGAATCGACGCTATTCACAACTGCTGCATCACAATTTTGTTTTCTCGAAAGATCCCGAACAGGAATTCGACTTCATTTACAACCGAGGCGAACTGGCACCGGATCCGTCGGCTTACGTCTGTGCCCCGGCGATCAGCGAACCGAATGTGGCCCCGCCGGGCTGCGAATCTCTGTACGTCCTGGTGCACACGCCCTACCTGCGTCCGAATCATAATTGGCGCGAGATGTTGCCAAGATACCGTGAGACTATCTTGGACAAATTGGAATCGGCGGCCGGGATGAGCGGTTTGCGTGACGCGATCGTGTACGAATCCGCATTGACGCCCGAAGATATTCACAATCGCTATCGCGTGCTCAATGGGGCCATTTATGGACTAGCAAGCCATGGAAAGTTCCTCGGTGCGTTCAAACCCGCCAACCGTCGCCGCGATTTGTGCGGTTTGTATCTGGCCGGTGGTGCGGCTCATCCAGGGCCCGGGATGCCGATGGTGTTAATGAGTGGATGGATCGCAGCGGATTCGTTGGACGAGGATTCGCGAAACCATAAGTCGGTGACCTGTTAAACCTGTATTTTCCGGGGAATCCGCGAATGGTCGCTGCCCAGCCAATCCGCCGCTTGGGCGAATAGGAGAGTCGCGGCCGAACGAGGAATACATGTGCGAAAACATGTGCGAAAACAGAGGGGACGAGCAACCGGCCAGCCGAGAATGGGTTAAAATCTAACGGACGACGCCGTTCCCCCTCTTCTCTGATACTACGAACGATTGAAACCATTAAATTCCGATATTCGTGGTCTTATCCTTGCTGCGGTTGTCGCAACAACCGTATTTCTGATTGACTGTAACGTCACCCAGGACACGGCGGTCAGCGTGTTGTACGTGATCGCGGTCGGCAGCACCTTTCTAACCCATCAGCGAAAACATGTACTGATCGCTGCGGTATTGTGCAGTTTGATGACGCTGCTCGGTTGGCTCGTGTCGCCCGTAGATACCTTAGAGACGAATCCCAATTGGAATTGGCTGATCGCTTTGGTTGGTATTTGGGTCACCGCGGGGCTCTGCTCGCGAGTGCTGCGATTGGGCGCCGAACGGACCTTCAGCAACCTGTTGGGAGAACACCTGCAAGAGGAGTTGCGGTCCGAACAAACACGCTTTTCCGAGATCGAAGAGCGTTGTCGATTGACGATCGATGCTTCGCTCGATGCGGTCATCATGATTGA
>CAXBHV010001754.1:0-1749 GCA_963974855.1 uncultured Rhodopirellula sp.
CACGATTTTTCCCGTGCGGATGAAGGGAAAACGACACGGCTATCCATACCACATTCCGTTTCGTGCGATTTTGCCAGTTCCGAGCGAATGTTCGAATCTATTGGTACCGGTGGCTCTCTCATGCACGCATGTCGCCATTTCATCGATTCGGGTCGAACCGACTTGGATGATTCTCGGGCAGAGCGCTGGGATCGCCGCAGCCATGGCGGCCGAAAAAGAAGTGGCGGTTCAGGAACTCGCTTATCCCGAACTACGCGAGCGTCTGCAGGGACAAAAACAGGTGCTGGAGATTCCTGAGGGAATTTTTGATCAAGACACTGTCGATATGTCCAAGCTGGCGGGCATCGTCTTGGATGACGAAGCGGCTCAGTTGAGCGGTGTCTGGAAACACTCGACGAATTTCTCGCCCCATCTTGGTCGCGGTTACGTGCACGATGACAAGATCGCCGATGGCGGTTCGAAAGCCACGTTTCGCTTCACCGCACCCAAGTCGGGCAAGTACGAGGTGCGGATGGCCTACTCGGCTCACCCAACTCGTGCCACTAACGTGCCTGTCGTCGTGACCAGCGGTTCGACGGAAGCGAAGTTCAGCGTCGACCAAACTCAGGCTCTGCCAGCAGGCGGATTGTTCCGTCCCATCGGTATCGTGGATCTAACCGACGTTGGCGAAACCGTCATCACCGTGATCAACGCGGGCACCGACGGGTTTGTCATCTTAGACGCACTGCAACTCGTTCCGGTCGCGGGTGAAAAGTAAGGCCCGCGCTCAATGCCAGCCCGTATCCGAAAAGGGGTCTGACCCTATGGAAGCGAGTCGTCTTTGTTGAGTTTTTTGCCTTGCCGGAGAGGGTCAGACCCCTTTTCGGATACCTCTTAATGCCCAAGCTCAACGCCAGGATTGTCATCGAGCCACGGTCAGTCGATTGTCGATTTGTTCGACACGCAACACGTTTCGAACCAATTCCTGAGCGGTTTGCTTCATGTGAAACGAGGGCACTTCCCCATTGAGAATCAAGACGCCTTCATGAAAGCGGCACTGGACGTTTCGGATGGACGAATAGGGGCAAGTGCGGAAGAGCTCGTTTGCCTTGAGGGCGACGTCAAACGAGATCAGGGAGGGGAGTTCGGGAGGGCTGGAGGGAGGTGTTGTTGTTTGAATCATTACGGCAATCTCTTGGGAAATTGGAACGGAAACCAACGACCATCGTTATTGAAAGCAATCAGATGATTGCGGTGTGTTGAACGTTCCAGATCCTTACCTGCTAGACCCCTTAGAAACGTCCAATTACTTAGCGTGGCTACGCTCGCCAATGTGTGGATGCTACCGTCTAGTGACGGCAACTACTTCCAATCGATGCGTTTTGATGTTTCATCGTCTCTTATGACGCGAAACAAATCCCTGTCTTTTGGGGACCGCATCAGGGTGAGTTCGCCACCCAAGATCCTGTTATTCATCTTCAGGTAATTCAACTCTAGCGGCATCCCGCCATTCGTCAAGAACGATTGTTGACAATGGATTCAAACTAGGCGTTCGAGCAGCGTTGGATGCTTTCGACAGTACTGTCCAGTGCAGCAGCGTTCGGCATTCCCACGCAATGACGCTTCGAATCCGCTTAGATTGCCTGTCGCGGGAAACGAGTTTTACGCCTGCACGTGGGGATTCGCGTTCGCACTGGATATTGACTCGTGCGGAGTTGAGGAGGGGACTTCGTTTTCCAGAAACACGTCCGCGACTCTTCGCGTCAGGGT
>CAXBHV010001755.1:0-1741 GCA_963974855.1 uncultured Rhodopirellula sp.
CTCAGCCTGGCAATTCAATCGCGTGCACATCGCGATCCACGCAAGGTGAATCGCTGCCCTTGCCAGCAACTTCTTCCGCTGACTCGATGATCGCATTAGGCAACTCCGACGATGACAAGGACGATATCGTTCGCGATGACTACGAAAATCGGGACCAAGCTTTTGCTGCCAACCAACTCTGGTAGATCGATCCCCCACGGGCCGTGAAACTAGAATCACACCCCAAATGCCATTGCTAATTGAGTTGCGATTTCGCTACCAAAGACTGCATGGAAAACTGCACGACGCGGTTGATTTGCACTTCAAATCAGTGGGGCACGGATGGCAACAAAAACATGTAAATTGGGCGTTCAGCAATTAGAATCACGACGATTGCTGGCAAGTGTTTCCATCCCAAGTGTCATCGCTGATACGTTCTCCGAAGCCACGGCACCAATCGAAATTTCAGACGCCCAAGGCGTGCGAGCCGCCGAGGTGCGAATTCAATTCGACCCCACCGAAGTCACCACGGATGCGTCGCGAATCCAAGCGGGTTCGGTATGGAACGGTCGTGGCATGGTGATCGCAAACGTTGACGAACAAGCAGGAACGATCGTCGCGTTTGTTTATTCCAGCAAACCGGTTGCCCACGACGATGGCGGACTGATTGACATCGGCTTTGCAGTCAAAAACGATCGTCGATCACTCAAGCCAATTGATATCGATCTTCAGAAAGTCCGGCTGAACGAAGGTCAGATTCCACTAGCCGAGGAACCGGTCGCGGGCACAGACCCCAGCGATGGCAAGATCGTGACGCTAGCGGATGAAAACCAAACGAACCGGTTTCGAAGCAGCGAGAATCGGACGGGCGAGAATTGGACGGCTGAAGTTTGGGCAGGCGAGAATTCAGCAGGCAATCGGAATGACGATCAGGCCAGGTGTTTTTGGCAGGGGGGGGAAAACCGAGCGACTTTTTCATCATTCGTCGTCCGCTCGCACTCCGCCCGCCCGCACCAGATCAGCGAATTTACTGCGAATTCGGTTGAAACAACAACGGGCCCAAGCCGAGTCCCATTTGGGCCGCTGCAACCTCATATGGTCGACCAGGCGTTTTCGGGACCTCAACTAGCGGGCTACTGATTGCACCCAAAAGCAGCCATTTTGCTGCCATCGGGCAACAAGGGAGACTCGCATTCCAACGTTTCGCCGCCCCGTTTTGCGGTCCGAGGCGATGTCTACTACACTGTGGACGTCCCACCTGAATGCCCCCTCCCTACTGCGAAAGATACGTTTGATGCGATCGTTCCGTTTTGCGGCTCCCGCCGTGTTGCTACTGGCAAGTTCCGTTACCCTCGCGACCTTTATCGGTATGAAGGTCAGCGACCCGCCAGGGATGCAGATGAAAACCTTTGCCGACGCGTTTTTGCAGACGCTCGACGAGAAACAAGCGGCGCAAGCAACCAAGGACTACGATTCGGCCGAGCGTGTCGCATGGCACTTCATCCCGATGCCGACTCGCAAGGGACTTGTCCTAAAAGACATGAATACGGCGCAGCGAACTGCGGCACTTCGTCTGTTGCGTTCGGCATTAAGCGAAGCCGGTTACAGCAAAGCGAGCAAGATCATGTTGCTCGAAGGCGTGCTTCGCCAACTCGAAGGCCCTGGCAGCGAATCACGTCGGGACCCTCAAAAATACTATGTCACGATCTTCGGCACCCCGAGCGATTCGGACCCTTGGGGGCTCAGCTTCGAAGGGCATCAC
>CAXBHV010001756.1:0-1740 GCA_963974855.1 uncultured Rhodopirellula sp.
GATCGCCTTTAGCGTTTGCATGGCCAAGCCGGAAACAACGCTTCCCCAGCCAGCAAAAACCATCCATTGGCACAATCCTCCGGCGTCCGCGTATAGGGCACCATACAGCCGTCCAAAGAAAATCGGCGCAACCGCAAACACGCCGACGTTCATAATCAAGCCGAACCCCAGCATCCGCCCACGAACCGGAGCCACTTCGGCGGCAAGTTTTTCCGGTGTCTCTCGCGCCGATCGGGCCAACAGTGGAAACATCACGTAATCGCCAATATGCGTGATCAACAGCATTGGCAGCATCGCAATCGTGGTCGCCAGCGTGTACAAGCCGAGCGTCTCCAAACTGCCAATTCGCCCCAACACCATGCGGTCGACTTGCATTGCAAAGAACGTGGCCGCGGTGCTGACAAAAATCCATTTTCCAAAATGGAACAACTCGCGAGCAAACTCGGGATTCCAGCGGAAACGATGCCGCATCTCGCTCGGCAGTAAGAAACTGCTCATCGTACGGCTCGCCGACGCGGCTAACGCTCCGGCAACCAATGCCCAAATGGTCGGATAAAAAAAAGCGATGACGCAGGTGACAACCGTTCCGATCAATTGGCTGATCACGTTGTAGGCGATCATCGCGGTCGGTTTCAGTCGCCGCTGAACGGTCATGATGCCGGTCGAGGCAAAGCCCTCGATCGCTGCGGTGAAACCGACGATCGGAATCAGCACGGTTAAAATCGGCTCGTCATAGAATTGGGCAACCAAAGGGGCTGCGATCCAGCTGCCAACCCAAATCGCCAACCCTCGCACGACTTGGACTGTCCATGCAGTGCACAAGAAATCGGGATCGCTTCCTTTGCGATGCTGGACGACGGCCGGAGCAAGTCCCACATCGGACAACAGCATCAATCCCATGACAGCGATAGACACCAAGGCCATCAAGCCAAACACGTCTGGCAGGACCAAACGCGAAAGCACCAAGTTGCTGACCAGTTTCAGTACTAGGCTGGCCCCAAACAATCCCACTGTGGTCAGCGATGCGAACGTCGCTGGGTTTCGCAGGGCGGGCCGCAGACGTTTGTGAATAAATGGGCGTAACACGATCGCATCGTCAACCAAACGCGGATTCTAAGCGGTCATGGAGGGGGACGCCGCAGTCATGAGCCTAATAACTATGCCGCGAACGTCCAGTCCCAGAGTGCTGGCGATTGCGGCAGAATTGAGTCCCGCAAGCGGCTCAAGGCGACGCGGAAGTTTCGCCGCCGGAGGCTACAGTCGGTTTAGTGGCGGATGCTGTCATCAGCCCCCATAACCACGTGACCTTGTATTTTTCAATCTGAACCGGACTCGCGCCGGCATCCTCGATCAATCGCTGAAACTCGGAGACGCCGTACATGCGAAAATGGGAATGATCAGACCAGCGCAGATAGATGTCACAGAGTTTGCAGGTCAGATAGTCGTCGCACCAATCCGTGACGATCACCACGCCGCCTGGACGCAAAACCCGCAACATTTCTTGCAACGCTTGATTGGGGTGGCGAATGAAATGAAACACGTTGCAGCAAACAACTGTATCAAAGCTGGAATCCGCAAACGGTAACTCTTCGGCCCAGCCTTCTTGCAGTTCAACCTGTGGTGGCAATCGATCTTTCGCAAGCTCGAGCATTTCAGAGGATGCGTCGATTCCGGTCAATGTCGACGCAGCGAACTCCGCTACCAAGCCGCACAGGATTGCGCCGGTTCCACAGCCCACGT
>CAXBHV010001757.1:0-1739 GCA_963974855.1 uncultured Rhodopirellula sp.
CGCACGCCGCGCTGGCAACCATGCCGCCGTAAACACAACCAGAAAACCGAATGCCATGCCTCCGAGTACCAGCGCCGGGTGCATCTCAAACGCGATATCATGACCACTGAACGAGTAGGTGGTCAAACTAATCAAATAAGCAATGACGACGCCAGCAATCCCGCCCGGCACCAAAGCAAGGACGCCCATCATGATTGCTTGGCTGAATACAATTTTCCGAATCTGCCTCTGCGTCGCCCCGACGATCCTCAGCAAACCAAGTTCGCGAGTTTGCTCCAACACGTTCATCGTCAACGTGTTGGCGACGCCCAGCGTTGCAACGATGAAGCCGATCGCCACCATCGACCACAAACCAGCGACGACGCCCGCCATTCTGCGGTCAATCTGGTCGTGAACATCCGAGAATGACTCTAACAACAGTCCGTATTTGCCAGTGACGACCTGCAAGTCTTCACGAACCTGATCCAAATGCCCATGATCGGCGTGAATTAAGTAGGCATCCACGCCGCTAACGCCCAGCAACCTTTCGGCAACCGAACGATTGATGTACACCGTTTGCCCACCGGCCAAATAGTCGTTCACGACCGCAGCAACCCGCAGTGAGACCACCCCATCATCCGTTTCTAACGCAATCGAATCACCCGCTTGGACGCCCACGCGATTCGCCAGCACACTACCAATCACGACGTCATCTTGGGATGGGGCGGCACTTGATGGCGACGAATCCCCTACCAGCATCGAATCAAGAAATCTCGATAGCGAACCAGCACTATCAAAGGCGACCACAATCACACCTCGATCATTAACACGAGCACGAACAAACCGCGTCGTTTCAATCGCGTTGATGTGATCGACTTTGCCAATGTCGGATCCAACCTCGTCCGGAATGTCAGCGGCTTGTCCCGTGGCCATGTCCGGCGACATCGCGCGCACGAAATAGTCGGCCACCATCGTCCGTCGATACCAACTTTTGACATCATTCACATTGTCGATCACCGAACTAGCCAAGCCAACGCCTGTGCTGATGGCGATGAACAGCACACCGATCGTCAGTGCCGTTCGGGTGCGGTGACGAAGCAGCTGCAGTCGGGCCAATCGCGACTCAACATCGACAAAAGGCTTCATCAAGTACGCCACCCACGCGGAAAGTGGGCTGACGATCAGGGGAACCATCAGTACCAACCCGGTCAGAATCAACACGCCGCTCCAGGCCGTCGCGTCGGTCGGCAGCCTTCGAGCAACGCCCGCGGCCAACGCAAGCGAGCCGATGACCACACATGCCAATCCAATCAGACTGATCTGCCACGAAGTGGATTCGGTTTCGCTGGCCAGCGTCGATCGCATCGCCTCAGCCGGTGACAGCCGACCCGCACGTCGTGCTGGCAACCAAACGCCCAAAAGTGACAGTGCGATTCCAAACAGCACAGCCAAAACGAGCGAAGTCGGACCGGCGGAGATGGACGGCAATGCCGTCTCGTAAAGTCTGCTCATCGCATCGTTCACGCGGTCCGCTCCAAGCATTCCCAAGCACCAGCCCAGGACTGCGCCGAGCGTTCCTAGCATGATCGCTTCGCAGCATAAAATCGCCGCGACTTGCCCGCTGGTCGCTCCAATCGCTCGCATCATACCGAACTGAGAACGTCGTTCGGTAACATTGATCAGATACGTGTTGGTAATGATTAGGATCGCGACCAACAACAAGAAGGCTCTTGCGGTCAACATCCCCTGCCGAATTGATA
>CAXBHV010001758.1:0-1734 GCA_963974855.1 uncultured Rhodopirellula sp.
CCCACCATCTTGGTCTGAGCATCCACAATTTCACGGACACGTAAAAAGCGACCCTTGTACGATTCGGTCAACTCGGTACCCGCGATCTTGACCACCGCGTCAAACGCAAACGCTCGCCGGAATGCTGCCTGGGTCAGTTGCTCATCAAGTTCGGTTCTATCAACTTCCGCGACAAACAAGCGGTGAATGTCATGCAGTGTCAATTGAGCTTCGACTTCCATCTCCGCGCCGCTGTAACCTTCGAACAGATTCTCGCCCACGCTGACGTATTGCCCGACTTCCAATTGAACCTCGCCCACACGCATCCGAAAGGGTGCCGTGATTTTGGTTCGTTCAATGTCTCGCTGAGCCTGCGTTTTCTGGACTTCGGATTGACGCCGAGCCGCCTGCAAGGCTTTGACTTGAGGGCCGATCAACGCGATGCTGTTTTCCAAATCCTGCACGGCTTTTTGTTGAACCAGCAATTCGCGACGCTTGGAATCGATCGCAGAACCCGATCCCGCTTGACGGGACAAAAGCGTCTGTTCACGATCGAATTCCCGCTGCACGACACCGAGGGCTTCATTTTCAAGCGCGAGACTCTTCTTGGCGTTCTCGATCGATTGTTCCAACTGTTCGATCTCGGCGTCTTGCTGGTCAATCGTGGCATTCAACTGGTCGACCAAGGAGCGATAGTCGGAATCGTCAATCTCAAGCAGCACCTCGCCTTCCTGGATCATGGATCCAGGACGAAGCTCGGGATGAATTTCATTGATGCGTCCTTCGACCTGCGTGACCGCGCGCCAAGAACGCGCGTACTTGGCGGTTCCATACCCGCTGACTTTCGGACGAACGTCCATCCGTCGAACAACCATCGTCTCCAGCATCCGAGAGGTTTCTGCCTCTGTTTGCACTGTCAACGGAGGCGTATGTTTGACCATCCAAGCGTAGGCAACGACGGCCAAAACGATTGGCGGGATCACCAGCAACCGCTTGCCCCACGTCCTCCATCGCACTGCGGAATTCATTCTGCATTCTTTCTTGTTGCATCTTCTCAGGACCCCAAAGCTAGCGGTTCGCGATTACTCACGAAGCGAGCCTTTACCTAGACTGATGCGAAATTAGTAGACGACGAGGGCCAAAGAAAATGGATGCTCACCGACATTTGAGTCGAATCAGGCAGCCAACAAGCCCAATACAGCACATCCGGCGGGGGGTTGCGGTATCATGATCGAGATTCTTCCAACAGTTCAAAGAGATATTGTCATGCGTTTGCTGTTTTGTACGATAGTTTTCGTTGCCGGTTTGTCGGCGGTTCCAAACTCGCTATGTGGCCAAGATTGGACTCGTTTTCGAGGCCCCAACGGACAGGGCGTTACGTCTGAAAGTGACCTGCCACTGGAGTGGTCCGAAGACAGCAATATCGCTTGGAAGACGCCGATTCCAGGGCAAGGCTGGTCGTCTCCGATCGTGTCGGGTGACCACGTCTTCGTGACGACTGCGACCGATGGTGGCGCATCATGTCGAGTGATCGGGATCGATCGCAAGAGTGGCGAGGTGCTTTGGAACACTGAAGTTCACCGTCAAGTACCTGGCCCCAAGCGAGCCCAGAACTCCTACGCCACGCCGACACCGGTATCCGACGGCAAACGGGTCTACGCCGCATTCTACGATGGAACGGTTGTTGCGGTCGACTTCGACGGCAAACCGGTGTGGAAGAACGAAGAGGTCGAATTCCACAGCTTGCATGGCCTC
>CAXBHV010001759.1:0-1732 GCA_963974855.1 uncultured Rhodopirellula sp.
AAATCGCGTCGGTTCAGGAATGAATCGGCGACCGTTGTTGATCCCGTATTACTAAGCAGTTCAATATGAGTCATTGCACATAATGATCTGAGCCGACGACGCTCGCCGCGGGCAAGTTTCCTACAATACTGAGGGGCCCGCGGTTAGCGGGCTGTTGATTTAATCGAAATGCAAATCGCAGTTGTGAGCCGCGGGCCGTAAGGCACCGGGTAGCGCCTGGAACCCGGCCGCTCACGCGCGAGCGGCTAACTAAATCAATAGCCCGCTAGCGCCGTCGGCTCATAAAATGATCGACATTTCACCGGTAAATACCGAACAACTTTCCTACATTGAATCAGTAAGAGCGGAGAGGAAAAATGATCACGCGACGTTCCTTACTGATTGGCGTTCTGTTCGTCTTCGTTGCCGGGGCGGCGGTTGCCCAACGTGGATGGCGGTGGCGCAATTCGGGCCCTCACACCGAACGCAACGGTGTCCCAGATTGGGAAGTTGATCCCAATTTTCCTGGCGATTTGTTTACCTTTGTGCGAATCAAATACGACTCGTACGGCGGCCGCGGCGGCGGCGGGGGTTGGGCAACCGATTACCGCGACAGCGATCTGAACTTTTCACTCCGCTTGCAACAACTGACCTCGCTGAAGGTCAATCCGGAACCAATTGTCCTGGAATTGACCGATGATCAATTGTTTGACTATCCGTTCATTTACATCATCGAACCCGGCAGTTTGGTCTTCAGTCAAGCCGAAGTCGCTGCACTCCGCCGCTATTGCTTGAACGGCGGCTTTTTAATGGTCGATGATTTCTGGGGCGATTCGCAATACGAAAACATGCGTCGTGAATTGAAAAGGGTCTTTCCTGATCGTGATCCGGTGGAGGTGCCGCTTGCGCACGAAATTTTTCACAACGTCTACGACCTGAAAGAGAAGCCGCAAGTGCCCGCGATCAACGCGGCACGCCGAGGCATGGCGGGCGAGGTCGGGTCGTATGAATGGGCTTCTGACGGCAGCGATACGAGTACGCCTCACTACCGTGCGATCAATGACGACGAGGGACGGATCATGGTCTTCATTTGTCACAACACCGATCTCGGTGACGGCTGGGAACGCGAAGGCGAGAACCAATGGTACTTTGAAGAGTTTTCCGTCAAGAAAGCCTACCCCATGGGCATCAATATCGTGACCTACGCGATGACTCACTAAGTAGATGACCCACTAACAAACCGTTCGGCAGGAATTGCAGAATTCTAAATAAATCCAAGGAAAGCAGCATGAGCACTGAAGCATTGTCAGTGGAAGAAGAAGCACGCACGGTCGAGCAAATTCGCGAAGGCCGCGAGCGAATCTACGCCGAGCTTTCCAAGACCATCATCGGTCAACACGATGTGATCGAACAACTGCTAATCAGCCTGTTTGCCGGTGGACACTGTTTGATCACGGGAGCACCGGGGTTGGCCAAGACGCTGCTGGTCCGCAGTGTTGCCCAAATATTCCACTTGAAATTTCAACGCATCCAGTTCACTCCAGATCTGATGCCCGCGGACATCACCGGCACCGAGATTTTGGAAGATTCTGGAGGCGGGCATCGCAAGATGACGTTTGTCAAAGGCCCGATCTTTGCCAACGTCGTCTTGGCGGACGAAATCAACCGGACGCCGCCCAAAACGCAGGCTGCATTACTCGAAGCGATGCAGGAACATCAAGTCACCGCTGCGGGACGTCGCTATCCGCTGGAC
>CAXBHV010001760.1:0-1729 GCA_963974855.1 uncultured Rhodopirellula sp.
TCAAAGATCTTGAACAGCGAGGGATGCTCGACGACACGATCATTCTATGGACGACCGAGTTCGGACGGATGCCTTGTTCGCAAGGCAGCAAAGGCCGCGACCACAATCCATTCGTGTTTACAAATTGGTTGTGCGGAGGCGGCATCCAAGGTGGCAGCTATGGGCCGAGTGATGAGTGGGGATATAAACCGCAATCACGTTCGCAGCACACCGAGGTCTATGACATCTACGCGACGATCCTGCATCAATTAGGAATCGACCACACGCGGTTGGCGGTA
Organism: uncultured Rhodopirellula sp.; assembly: GCA_963974855.1. Lineage (GTDB taxonomy): Bacteria > Planctomycetota > Planctomycetia > Pirellulales > Pirellulaceae > Novipirellula. The sequence continues at coordinate 279 of CAXBHV010001760.1, forward strand.
CGAAACAACGGAATTAATCGCCGTTTGACCGACGTCCACGGCCACGTGCTAAAGGATGTCATCGCCAGTTTAATCCCGCAGCATGCTGAGGGCAGGTTGCGAGTGATCGATCACAAACAGGCAAAATTGAGCCGACGGCGCTAGCCGCGGGATGTCGATTTAAACGAAAAGCAAATTGCGATGGTGAGCCGTGGGCCGTAAGGCACCGGGCAGAACGCAACGCCGTAAACGATTTTTCCCTATAAGGTTTGCGTGTTTTTAGCGTAGCGGAAGTCGTCAAGACTTTCGTTCCATGACGTATGCCCCCCGAAACTCACGCACGAGTTCCGCTACGAAATGCTTCACAGCGTTGGGCGTTGGGTTAGCGCGTGGGACCCGGCCGCTCACGCGTCACGGCTCACAAGAGCCGCACGGCGCCGGCGAACTCTTGAAGCGACGTCGCGACAATCCCACATCGCGATCAAAGCGAATCAAACGCGTCCGTGGTGGCAAAGAACTCATCGGTGGTCGAGTCGAGTGACGTTGGCCTTTTTGCGTCTTCGGCGGGAACCAATGGATGCACGGACAGTGCATGTGATGCCTCGGCGTTTTGCCAAGTGGACTTCGTCGGCAACGTTGTTATGGGCGGCATCGCTAAGACGATTTCCTCGCCCCCGACCAGACGGCGTAAGTCATTTGGATCCAACCACGGCGTCGCGGCCGTGATCGCAATGTTCAGATCGGGAACTCGTTCGAGTCTGGCCAGTGCATTGATCACTTGCAGCGCATCAAACGCGGTCACCAAACCATCGCCGCTGACGTCAAAGTAACGATTGGGCCAAACGACCACGCCAAGCGGATTTACTAGGCGTCCGTCGCTAAGAGAATAGGTTTGTGATTCGAGTTCGTTGATAATTAGCAGAGCGTCGGCGGCGGTGACGAATCCGTCGTTGTTGGAATCGGTTTTGCGAATCAAGTTTTGCCAGGGGAGCGGCAACCCTGCTTCGATTACTCGCGGCAGCGGATTGCGCTGGTTCACAAGTGACCTCAAAAACACTCCGTTGAAAACTCGTGTCGATCCCATCCGCCAATCCTGTAGCTGGCTGAGCAGGATATTGCCGCCCGCAAAACTACCCACCTGGATCGATTCGCTTTGTGGCGACAAACGCGAAACTGCGTCGGCGTCGATAAACAGAGTGGACTTTGCATCTTCGGCGAGCTGAATGACCTTGAAATTTCTCGTTCGGTAGACATCCTCCAAGAGGTTGGCAGGCGTGGTGGATGTCAGGAACTGAAGCGTATTACGACCACCGGCTCCATCGAATTGAAGATCGATCGACGTCGACAGCGACTCAGGATTAAGCCCAAGTTGAAACGTCTCGTCCAGTCCCGTCCCCAATACCAGCACCGTTCCCGCTTGAATTGACAATCCGTCCGTCGCGGATAAAGCCCCGGTCGGCGAACTTTCAAAC
>CAXBHV010001761.1:0-1727 GCA_963974855.1 uncultured Rhodopirellula sp.
ATTCGTGCGATTCGCTCGACCGCAAAAACTCGCCTCGCAGAACTTCCCGAAAATCAGCGTTCGGCTGCGTCAATCGAGTCGATTATGAACGATAATGAAAAGTGGTTGTCGTTGTGGAGGACTGGGCTACTCGAACGCGCATGGCGTGCGTTGGAGCAACTCGAGCACAAGAATCCGGAGATGCCGATGTTTTCGGTATTGCACTGTGCTACTACGAAACCCAAGCAGCCGGGCCAACCGCTGGCCCAGCGAATCAAGGCCGACCGAGGAATTGAATTGACCGAGGCCCGGATTCGACAGATACTTCCCGAAGCACGTGCCATGTTCGCTCAGCTGCTGGCCGATGAGGTCGCTGAGACATTAGAGAAACCAACCCCGAAAGATGTTAAAATTGAACTGCAGACGCTCGGTTTGACCAAGGCCTTTGACGGGATTGTGATCTGACCCCTTCCTACCCTCCCACCCCGCTTCCCTCCTGAATCGCCGTCAGCTCATGAAGAGCTTTCTGAGTCCCTCCTATTAATTGAGACTGACATGAAAACCATCCTTCCACTGCTGCCTCGCGTTGCGTTCATGTTTGTGGCCGGTCTATCTATGGCCGTCCCCGCGTTTGCTGATTCCGAGGCTGCCGATCCGCCGAGTCGTGTTACCGTTCAGACGCCCGAAGTGGATGTTGTGATTCTTGAAAAGAACGTCTCGGGGCCTGCGAAGGTTTTGGATGACGAAGGCCGGATGGTGAATTTCGAGCGCGACATCGCTCCAATTTTCGTTGCTCGTTGTTTGGATTGTCACGGCCCCGAAGAAGCAAAGAATGATTTTCGCGTCGATGATGTCGATTCGTTGATGGGCTATATCGAAGCCGAAGACATCGAATCGAGTTCGCTATTTGTCGATTATTTAACGACCGAAGACGAAGACATGCTAATGCCTCCGGCGGCGCACGGCGGACCTTTGACCCCCGGCGAACTCGCACTTGTCCGCGTTTGGATTTCCGAAGGCGCTCACTGGCCCGAGGGCGTGCCGTTGTTGGCGTCCAGTGAGGCGGTGCCTGCGGTCACATCGGAGCCCGTTGATCGGAGTCTGCCCGAGCGAGCATGGGCGTTTCAAGGTTACCTGCACCCTGCGACCGTACACTTTCCCATTGCATTGCTCACCGTCGGTGCATTGTTTGTCGTGTTGGGGATGAAGTGGCCTGAGATTGGCACTCAGATTCCGTTGGCGTGTTTGGTATTGGGGGCGTTGTCCTCGGTCGCTGCCACGGCGATGGGGTGGTCGTTTGCGACTCAGCAAGGTTACGCAGGATGGGACCGCGTCGATTTTGATTCGGAGGTGTTTTGGCATCGCTGGAGCGGCATCATTGTCACGATCATGTCCGTGGTGTTGATGATCGTCGCGGCGGTCAGCGTTTGGAAAGACAGCATCGCTTGGACGCGCACTTGGAAAGTCGGGCTGTTAGTCGTCGCCGGGATCGTCGGATTGGTCGGTCATCAGGGCGGTGAGATGAGCTACGGTAAAGACTTTTATCCCAAAGCGTTTCGAGTTTTGTTCGGTACCGATGGCCAGTCGGAGTCACAGATCGCGGTGGTCGTGGAGTCGAAAGACGGCATCGTGGTCGAAACCGAATCAACGGCGGCGGCCGAGTAAGTCTATCCGAGTCAGGACCTTTGGAGTCATTACTGACGTAGCGGAACTCGCGCGAGAGTTTCGACCAGCCTGGAAAACGAAAG
>CAXBHV010001762.1:0-1727 GCA_963974855.1 uncultured Rhodopirellula sp.
TGATTCCCGCACTTCAAAACAGTTTTCCCGTCTGCTCGAGCGTACAGCCTGCCCTCCGAGTCTGCATCCCAACCGCTGAGGTTGAAATTGCCGTAACGAAAGTCGGGGTTGCAGTTTTCCGTTGCTTCCGATTTTTCCTGTTCGAGGACGATGCAGTCGATCCATAACTTTCGTTTTCGCGGCAACAGTTTCAGCTGTAACGTTTTGGCGTTGGGGGGGGCATAGAAAACGGTGACAAAGTCGTGCAGTTGGCGGGACACGATTGGAACACTATCCGTCTCCATCCGTGTCTTGCCATACAGCAGAAAGGTCGATTCCTTACCGCCATCGTCAAAAAATGTCAGTTCACATGCGGCAAAACTCTTGCCTCGATTCTTGGCGAGAATTTCGGTCAGTCTATCGTTAGTTTCGACGGTGTCGGTATCGTCAACGGCCGCTCGGACCGTCAGTTTGTATTTCTGTACGGGTTGCACTTCAATAGGCGCCAACGCCTGGGCATCGACGTCACTGGCGACAATCAAGCAGCGTTGTTGTTCGAATGCGGTACCTATCGATAGCCCCGGACCGGGCGAGACGAAGTGTTTAAGGTCGTCGTTATTGTCGAAGGGAATGTTGAGTAACGTTTGGGCATTTGCCGATGCGAAACTCAGCAGCAGACAAAGTCCGGCAAGCAATGGAATCGATTTCATGAGAGAGATTTCGGAATTGGTTTTAAAAGAAGACGTGCTGAGGACCGCGGTACTGTGCGAGAAACGTTAGCGTCCCACTAATCGTGCGACCCTTCGTTGAAAAATCGGATGGCGAGCAACTAATCAAACTGCAAAGGGCTGCGTAGCAACGTGTGGTCGTTGAAGATTCCCCGGCCGTCGTAAGTGCTTTCCTCGCGGTCGGTCGTCGCGGGGTAGACAACCCGACTGAACTTTCCGTCAATATCAATGCTGCCACGATCCGCTCCAATATCTTTCAGTGGAACGGCCACCAGCACAGACCAACGTTCTTCGCCACGGACGTAACGCACCTGGACCTGATTGCTCCAGGGACGAGTCGTGTTCCAGTTTTTCAGCAAGTAGGTTCCGTGGTCCTCACCGATTGCAAAGTAAAAGGTGTCTCGACCGCTGCGAAGTACCATTTCAACGCGATCACTCTGCGGAAAGGCGTCGGACAATTGCGGCGGCGCCTCGGTATCGCCGCTGGTGAAAGCATCGATCTTGAAGTACAGCTGATCCTTGTCCCGCATCATGGCGATCGTTGTTTGCTGCGGTGCTGGTGAATCCTCGGCAATCGGTTGTGCGTTGGCGATGCGTTTGAACCCGCCAATCTGATTAGCCTTGTACCAGTGAGGTGAATCATATTGGCTCCATTGCTCGGTCGATTCGGGAACCAACGGGACCAGCAGTCGGTTCAGACCGGCTGCGAGTTGGTCGAACTTGGCGAGCACCCGCTCAATCAATTTCTTGGATCTTGAATCCGATGCAATAGCTTGGGCTTCCAAAAGCAAGACTTTCAGCCGTTTTTCGATCCCTGGGTCGACGATAAATTTCTGGAACAATTCCTTTGACGGTGTGTGGCAATTCACCGAAGTCGGGTTGGTTGAATCGTGCCAGGAATCGTTAATCAGCTGATAGAATTGTCGCATCGGTGCCGATGCATCGAGATAGCTTCGAGTGATATATTCGTCGCGCAGATCGGCAGGGTTAAGCGTGGGATCCCATTGCAATTTTGCGATG
>CAXBHV010001763.1:0-1725 GCA_963974855.1 uncultured Rhodopirellula sp.
ACCCGACTCGTAGCGCCGCGATCGGCTATGCGATTAACACGGTTGGTGCGATGGTCGGGACGTTGGTCTGTACCTATTTGTTGTTAGTGCGTGTGGGAGTTGCGCAGAGCAGCTACGTGGCTGCGGCGGTCGGCATGTTGGCGGGAGTGATTGCGATTGCATTGTCGCGCACACAAGTCGCGAAGGTCGTCGAGACTTGGGATTCAGAAAACCCAGCCGAAGCTCTTGGCGAGTTTCGCTACGAAAAGGAAGACGACGATCAGTCTTACGGTCGGCGAACGAACGTGGTACTCGCGATCGCGGCGATCAGCGGCTTTGCTACCCTGGCACTTGAGATCCTCTACACGCGGTTGTTCTCGCTGGTGTTTCATAACAGCACCTATACGTTCGGCAATGTGGTCGCTGTATTTCTATTGGCATTGGCCGTGGGTGCTGCCTTGGTTGCCGTGCTGATGCGTCGCGCCAAGCCTGACACCATTCTGTTTTGGTGCGGGATTGCGGCTGCCGTTAGTTGCTGTTTGTGCTTGGCCTTGTTCGTGAACATCACGCGGTTGCAATACTTCGTTTCAGGCGAGACCTTTGTCGGACATTTACTTCGTGGTTTCGCATTAGTGTTTGCGTATGTGATGCTGCCGGTAACGATTTGCGGAATGACTTTTCCGGCAACTTGGCAGGTCTTGGCGAGAATCCATTCGACAGGGCGAGTGGTGGGGATGCTAGCGATGGCCAACGCCGTTGGGGCGGCCTTGGGTTCGCTCGCCGCGAGCTTTATCATGCTACCGACGATCGGTCTGTGGGGTGGCTTCCTGGTTGTCGCGGCAATGTTGTTATTGATAGCTGCTATGTCGTTGCTGCTTGAGCCGAAGAAGCCTTACTCAATGAAATGGCGGTCGGCTGCCATCGTTTCCGCCGCTCTGGGCGTCGTGGGTGTCGGCTTCGCGTCGTCCACATGGTCATTGTTGGGCCGCGACCGTGACGAGGTCTTCTTAACGAGGCGCGAGTCTGCCTATGGATGGATCGACGTGACTCGCAGCAAAGACGGCGAGGCTTGGTACATCCGGCAGAACTTGCACTATCGACTCGGAGGCACAGGCGCGGAGGCGATGCGAGAACGCCGACAAGCGAGATTGCCGATGTTACTTCATCCCGATCCGCAACATGTCTTGTTTCTCGGAATGGGCACCGGCGTGACGGCGGCTGGCGCGGTTCATCATCAAGAAACCGAGCGGATTGAAATTGTCGAATTGATAGCCGACGTGACCGCCGCGGCACGGGAACTCGGCCGTCGAAACGACCACGTTTTGGACAATGCTCGCGTGCATGTGACGACGGATGATGCAAGGCATTTTCTGTTGGGAACGGACCAGCGGTTTGATGTGATCGTTTCGGATTTGTTCGTGCCGTGGGAAAGTGAAACCGGATACCTCTACACTCGCGAGCACTACGTTGCCGCGGCCGAGCGATTGAACGACGATGGATTATTTTGCCAGTGGCTGCCGGTTTATCAGATGGGGCAGCGTGAGTTCACCATGATTGCCGACACCTTCGCGACCGTCTTCCCCGAGACCAGTTTGTGGTGGGGAAAGATAGCCCCGAGCAAACCGATCATTGGGTTGGTCGGTGCGATGCAGCCGATTGAATTGGATGAAAGCAAATTGAAGGCGCGGTTAAGTCAACTCAAGGAAATCGTCGGAGGCAATGATCCGCAACTTGCGGAAGCTCAAG
>CAXBHV010001764.1:0-1723 GCA_963974855.1 uncultured Rhodopirellula sp.
AGGGCGTGCTCGACCTCTCCCCCGACTTCGTCGGTGGAGAGGTAACTGCACTATCAGCCGGAAGAAAGAGTCACCTCCAATATCCTACAACAAGCCCAAAGTTTTAGCGGACCAGGCTAGCGCCCAAATGGCTTACGTAAAACGATTCACAATCGTTAGCAGTGCAGACCAAGGAAAAAATCGACCATCGCAGCTCGGGCCATAATATCGTGTGATCAGAGAGATTCCGCACCGGGATGCTGATTGATTCAAAATTTCCCACCCATCCAACCGAACAGACATTTCGGCGGTTGGCGTCAGGTGGTGATGTACGCCCGACTTTCAGTGCAACTGCAAACGGCTAGAATGTTAAGAATCCAAGGAGGTCAAAATGACAAGCTTCGATGAACTAGCGTATTTTTTACGCGCACCCAAGTATCCCGTCATTATTGAAATTGATGGAGTGCTTGTCGCTGCAAAGTCAGTGAGGCCACTCTATGAAAAGCTTTCTAGGCTCGACATTGTCGAAAAACAACACTACAGCGCAATTGATAGGACGGGTGAACCTTGGACCTTCGTTGTGATGCAGGGTAAGGCGGTCCTCTCACCGTTCAATTTTAAAAAACAACCAACGAAACTGCAGATCATTCGCTGGTTCAACAATCGTAAAAACAAACCTGCCGACGAAGTAGAATATTCCGAGAAAAGTTTGGGTTCAAAAAGACTCGATCGCATTATCGCTGAAATTGTGGACCGCCTAATCGATGCCGAGAAGCGAAACGTATCGCGTAGAAAATAGCACCAACCATTAAACGTTCGCACGACCTATAACAGGATCCGTTGACTCGCTCAGGATCATGCGAGTTCGTCGACCAGCATATCACGCGAATTCGAGTCTCCTCCATTCGCGATGTAACAATGCAATGCGATCCCCGCTCTAGTTAGTAACCATTTTCTAACTATTTGCAGAGCCCGGAGAAAAAGCATGTTGTCCAAACACCGTCGAAAGCCGCGTCCGAAGAGCCAGCGAACCAGATCCCGCAAAAATCTACGAGTCGAATCGCTGGAGCGTCGGGAAATGATGGCCGGTGACGTGTCCGTCCTAATGAATTCGGGAACATTGCACGTGCAGGGTGACGCTCAAGCCAACGTTATTGAAATCCAGCAGTTGCGGAACGGCGATTTTCGAATTTCGTCCGAAGATGGCGGAGCGACGAAGATCAACGGTCGCAAGTACGTCGATGTAGACGGACGCTCGGTAAAATCGATGATGATCGACATGGGCGAGGGCGATGATTATTTCTACGCTCACGACTTCGATGTTTTTGATCTCGGAATCCAGTTCGGCAACGGTAACGACGCCGCAGACATCATACGAATTACGACCCGCGACGACCTAACGATCGATTCGGGCGACACGGGTGACGACACGTTCGCTCTGATTTCAAGCCAAATCGGCAGCGACGCGGTGGCCAACAATGACTTAACCATTCGGGGAAACAGTCAGTCACAAACCGCTGTGATCACCGACGTCGTAGTGCAAGACGACGTGTACGCCTATCTGGCAAGCTCGAATTTCGAATCCGACTCGCTGTTCATCCAGGACCTGACGGTGGAAGGGGAATCCTATGGAGGCCTGGCAAGACTGAGGGCCCAGGTGATTAATGGGGGAAGCATCGATGTGACAGGCGACATCGACATCGACTATGCCGGCACGGTCGACCTTCACGATCTTTCGGCGAGC
>CAXBHV010001765.1:0-1722 GCA_963974855.1 uncultured Rhodopirellula sp.
CGCTGACGCTTCGGGTTATGATTTGCCGGGAAAAACGACAAGATCGCAACTTGAGGATCCGCATCGCCGTTGGGAATTTGTGCGGACAAGACGCCAGCAGGCAATGCATGCTTCCAAGGTCTATACTGTTCACCTTGAGACCTCTGTCAGTCACGACTATCTTGCAGTGGGCATGCGTCCTTCAGTAGCAACTTGATCTTTGCTGTAGAGTTGGTATTTCGTTTGACGACCAACGAAGCACCCTGTTCCGGGATTGAGCGTGGCAGCGGCAAGCTTGCTTTCTTCACCGTTCCTTCTGCAATAAACAGGAAATAGATGTCCCGCATCACGACACGATCAATCCTTCGCATTACCACATTTGCGACCATGCTTCTGGGCGTCAGTTTGACTTCGGTTTGCGGCAGTGAACCAGGATCAAGCCTCGAGTCACATGAAACCATTTCGATTCCGACCATCGATATCTCACGCGAGACCGACCGTCACTCGATCGTAGCCCAAGGCACTCCTGAGATTTATCAAGGGCACCCCTGCACGGTCTTGCTTCCCGACGGCAAGACGATGTTTTGCGTGTGGTCGATTAATCACGCGGGGCACCTCGGCCCACTTGCCCGTAGCGATGATGGCGGCAAGACGTGGAGCGGATTGCTTGATGTGCCTGATAACTGGCGGCAAGTTACCCAGACGACGCCAACGATCCATTATCTGGTCGATCCCAATGGCAAAGGGCGAATCTTTGTTTTCGGTGGCCTCGACTTTCCTGGACGACTTCGACAAGCGTACTCGGAAGATGGCGGTGTAACGTGGACACCGATGAAGGACACCGGCTTAACGGCCGAGTGTGCGCCGAAGACAATCATGTCGTTTGACAACGGCAAGCGTTTGCTGATGTGGTGCGACCGCCGAGGCCCTTTTGCCCTCAATCGTCCCGATGCCGATCCTTACATCTGGGAAGCCGAGTCGCGTGATGGTGGTCTTACTTGGTCGCCCGAACGTCCGGTGGTCCGCACCCAGTCGCGTTGGGGCCAGCCGGCGGTGATAAGATCGCCCGACGGAAAACAGCTCCTCATGGTGCTTCGTAACGAGGATTTTTATTCACTTTTTTCGGTAAGCAACGATGACGGGAAGAGCTGGAGCGAGGTTCGACCACTTCCAGCAGCATTGACGGGTCACCGTCCAAAGATGCTTTACGCTCCGGATGGGCGTCTGGTGATGGTGATGCGCGACACAACAAAAACCTCGAAGACATACGGACACTTTGTAGCCTGGGTCGGGAAATATGAAGATGTCATCTCGAACCGTCAGGGACAGTATCGAATCAAGCTGCTGCATAGCAACGCGGGTTGGGATTGTGGCTATTCAGGGTTCGAGTTGCTTCCTGATGGGACATTTGTCGCTACCACTTATATCAAATATCGCCCTGGCTCCGAAAAGCACTCGGTCGTGACGACCCGATTCAAACTTAACGAGATCGACCAGAAAGAACCGATGAAATAGGCCAAGTCGGAATAGACCCGTGCGGCTTGTCTGACAGGTTTGTTCTTTCGATGGAATTGGCTGAGATGTTGTCTAAGAGCGATCTTGGGGAAGGTGCTTGTTGGACAGCCTAAGATTTTACACAGTGCCGAGTGAGGCGAAGCATTGCGTAGCACCGTGGTACACACGCATCGAATTCGCATCTAATTCAACTGTCCCATTTCGTGTGCCGAACGCGTTAGCGTCGGG
>CAXBHV010001766.1:0-1720 GCA_963974855.1 uncultured Rhodopirellula sp.
ACTGCATTATAGGCCGAAAGAAAAAGTCACCTCTAATATCCGACGTCAATACCAACGTTTTAGCGGACCAGGCTAGGCCCAACACCAGCGAAAATGAGCAATCGTTCGGTCACGCTATTCTCACCGAACTGCTCCACGGCGGAGGTGACACCGCGACGTAGTCACGATTGTACAGACGAATTGGGCGGGCTTTGACGCGTGACCTGCTTGTTAGTCACAACAAAGCGGATTTGCCTTATTTCATTCGTCGGAAGGTGGGACTTTGGAAAGGCCTCCTCTGTCTAAGCAGTTGGTGTGCTGAAAACGATTGCTGAAATGTCGCAAGGCGAATACAACTGACTTTTAAATATACCGAACCCAAAAATTACCCGACTGATGTGACATGAAATTGCTCGTCGCGCTGCTTTTTGCAACCGCGCTACTTGGCTGTACTCATCCTGACTCGCCGCTTGCTGTTTGGCAGGAAATTGCTTCCGGAGATCGTATCTCGCTTACTCCTGAATTTACACGGTCGCTGCGGGCGACGGTTGCCACATCGGGTAGCCTAAAGCCACGCACTGATCCGCCACTGCCAATGGCTCCCGAGGGCATCATCGAGATCGACGGATTGCAATATGACTTCTATCCGGGCGTGATTGAGCGAAACGGTCGTGTATGGAGCAGCCCTGAACTTGCAGAGTTCTTCCATTGTTCGGGCGACTACCAACAATTTGTGCCGGCATCAGCATCCAATGCTCGCTCAGCCGGTGAATCGCCAAGGCATTAGGGAGAGCGGGCTGATCTGCCTCCGCTATTTCTTCCGGTTCGAGCCGCGTTCGCGCACCTTTTTCGCAGGCTCGCTCTGGCGTTGTCGATAGCTCGACGACTGACTCTTAAGTCGAACAAGTGACCTTTCGTACGAAGACGAATGCGGTCTCCCCCCTCATCGCGGCACCGTAGTCGAGGCAATGGCGTCGCTCTTCTTTGGCTCGCAATTTGCATTGACCGTGTTCTTTGTCGTATGTCTCCGCGATTTCACGGTTTACGGGTTTCAGCTTGATGAATTTTCGCTCTCTGCTTTGGCCGTTGCTGATCGCTGCATTGATCTTTTCAGTGTCGGGGTTATTGGTGCCCTCGCTGAGTGTCCTGCTGCTGGTGTTCGCTGGACTGTTGTTCGGTGTTTTCATCAATGGGCTGGCCGATTTTGCGACGCGACATACCCCCCTCTCTTATCGCTCCGCATTTTTGTTGGTGGTGACGGTGTTGTTGCTGATGATCGGCGGCGGCGTCTATTACTTGGGGGCGCAAATGGTTCAGCATGTCGACGAGCTCTGGAGTCAATTGCAGACCTCTCTGCAGGATGCGACCGAGCGATTGCGTCAGTATCAGTTTTCGAAGCAGTACCTGCCTGATTCTGAACAAGTACAGTCGATGATGAGCCAGCAAGGAGATTCGGCACTGTCGAGTTTGCTGGGCGGCTTGCGATCAGTCGGCTGGGCAATGACCGGAGCCATCGTGATTTTTTTCGTAGGTGCGTATGCCGCCTATGAACCCCGGCTTTACTGTAACGGATTGACCAAGCTGTTTCCGAAAGAGCGACGAGGCCGTGTGTCGGATGTGTTGCAGCAATTGCGGGACGCACTGGGACGCTGGATCGTCGGCCGCGTGATGTCCATGACGCTCGTCGGTATCCTGACTGCAGTTGGACTATGGTTCTTGGATGTTCCGCTGCCGATCACGC
>CAXBHV010001767.1:0-1719 GCA_963974855.1 uncultured Rhodopirellula sp.
CACCATGCGAACCATCAGCGCATAAACACGGCCGCTGCAACGCTCGTACAGCCGACCCATCGCGTCGTGGTCACCGTCGATACATTCGCGGATCAACGCGGCGGTTGCCGCGGAATCAACCGCTGCATCCGCCGACGCTTGCTCGTTCGTCTTGCGTGGTTTGCTCAACAAGTCGCGTCTCCGGCCCGCACAGCGGCAAGGTGAGGAAATCTGAGCTTTTTCGTGAAGGACGCAACATCGCCCAGCATCCAAATAGGCGAGTGAGGAAGAGACCTCACCAAAACATTCCCTGGTTTTCCAACAAAGGAACCCCGCAAATGAGTACAAAACCGTTCGCAATTGCCTCTCTGGCCCTGGCCGCCATGTTCACCTTTGGATCGCTGGCTGCCCAGCCCGCGTCGGCACAAGGCAGCAAGATTCGCTCGACCGTCGAGCGACGGCAAAGTCCCGGCAAAGGATTCTGGGCCAATCAGCGTACATCGCGAAACATCCAACATGCCCGTGATTACTCGCGAAGCATCGGTCGCTACACAACCCAGGCCCCGACGATCAACCCCGTGATCACGCAAGCCGAATCGCAAATGCTCGGCATGCAATTCCAGGGCATTCAGCGCGACATGGGCATTGTTCGCGAGACCCACGTCGACAACCCGCAAGTCGTTGCACAAGTCAAAGTCATTGACGACAAGCTGGTGGCGGCCTCGGAAACTCAAAAGATGCTGCACGCGGAATGCTGCAAGGAAACGCCCGACGGCAAGGTTTGCGGCGAAATGGCCACGAAGTTGACGACCGCGCTGGACGAGATCAGCAAGGACCACGCCAAGTTGATGAAGATGACCGGCGACGACAAGCACGAAGGACACGCAGCACCCGATGCCAGCGAGTGATTTCGCAGCAGGCATGGCGTTCATGCACTTTCGTTGCATCCGTGCTCGCTTGATTTGATCGAGATTCAAAGAAATTGACCGCCATGTTCGTAAAAAACCCAGTTCACGCGACCGAGAACATCGCTTGGACTGGGTTTACATTCGTGAAGTAGTGGAAGCGGTTGCTTTGCGTAACTTACCGACCCTGTTGCCTCGCGTAACGTCCCAGTCCCTACGATGGTCACAGTTTAGATATACCCGCACTGGGTATCAAGGGCAGGTTCCTGCCGTCACGTCCCCCCAAAAATCAGCCAACCAGGCTCCGAGGTCCTACAAATGTTCACCCAACGTACACAGTCACTTGTCTCATTCACTTGCGTGGCACTGATCGCGCTGTTGACAAGCGGCTCTTCCGTCGCACAAACCACTGGCGACACGCACGCCAATCACTCCGATACGCCACCAGCCAAAGCAGAGGGCGGTGATATCGCGTCGGAATTGCAAGCCCTGCGGTTGAAAGTGGGGCAACTGGAAGCGGCCCTTAAGGCACAGCACCAAGCCCGTTACGATGGGTGGAATGAGGGGCATGGGCGGTATGAAAGGCATGACCCAGGACGCCAATGATTTGAGCGAGTCCGGCGGAATGTCGATGGGCTCCGGCGGCACGGGAACGGGGAAGATGGGCAGCATGAAGGGCATGAAAGAAATGTCTCAGAATTCTGACAGCCAATCGTCAGGTATGGGCATGATGAGCAAAGGTATGGGCGGCATGGGGATGATGTCCATGATGAAAGGCAAGAAAGGAATGATGGGCATGGGAATGATGGGAATGAACCCCGCCATGTCATCGGAT
>CAXBHV010001768.1:0-1717 GCA_963974855.1 uncultured Rhodopirellula sp.
CTTGCACCTGCATTCGGTCTTTTTGTTGGCATGCGGCTTTTATACCGCATGGCGGTTGAAAAGCACGTTTGCAAGTTTGCTTGCGATCCTGCCATTGGCTTGCATCCCTTTTGTGTTGCAAACGCTTGGCGATGTATTTCGAAGGGAATGGGCAGGACAACGACTGATCGATTCCCAGGGCGCTAACGCGGTATCGATTGGGACAACCTCGGTTGCGATCTTGATCGTAACGTGGATGGCGTATCGAGCCGCCCAAAGAGCACTGGCCCCGCGAGAACCGATCTTAGTTGAAGCGTTTCCGAAGACCATCTCACGCGTGACGTCATCGCCCAAACCGAGGACCGACGCCCCTCGAACTCCGTATCGATTTCTGTTCAGTTCGCTGGTTTGGCAATCGGTCTATCACAACCGCATCACGCTGCTTGCGATTGTCTTGCTGATGATCGCAGGGACGTTTGCGGGTGTGTTTTCAATGACACGAGCGACTCAATCATCTCCGGACCTCACTTTTCTAGTTTTGGTTGCGGCCGCAGGGTTTGTCGGCGTTTCATGGCTAGGAGTTTTCGCGTTCACCGGAGACGGCAGTGCCACGCGACTACGATTTCTCGCGGATCGTGGCGTCTCGCCAACTGTGGCGTGGTTGGGCCGACACTCGATCGGTGTGTGGATTGTGTCGGTCATCCTGCTGTTGCACACTGCACTTTCGTATAGCGTCGTCATCCGCTGGAAAGAAGATGTCGGGCCGCTGCCGTCGACCGCAATGGTGGCGTTGTTGGTTTTTGTTATCTACGGCGTATCGCAATGGATCAGCCAGTTGACTCGGCTGTTGGCGGTGTCCGCTGTTCTATCCCCGATCGTATCGATAGCCGCCGCGTATTGGCTGGGCTACTGTGCCGTTCTATACAACGCACCGCTGTGGCTAATTTTGTTATGCGGAACGTTTCCCTATTTGGCAAGTTGGCTACAGATGCGCCGCTTCATGGACGAAATCCGCGGCCCCTTCGTGTGGACAATCTCCGTGCTGGCGGTCGTAATGTTTGTGTGGCTACCGATGATTCCAATGCAAATTGAAATTGCTCGGTTTCCGCGAATGTCACAAGAGCGTCGAGCGAGTTTGCTGGCTCAAGCCAAAGCCGTTGGCGTCGGTTATCGTTACTCGAAACCTATCGTACTCCATCCGTTTCCCGGTGATCGGAACCAGAGTGACCTTACACAGCAAGATCGAACTCCGCTGGAGTACTTCGCGCAACGATCGTTCTCGCCGAGTGAAGCAATTTTGATCCCGGAAGTACTGCCTTGGCATGACGGCGCGGCCAGTATTGACCAACCCACCCTGTATTCAATCCTGTCGTTGGCGACTTACGCCAAACTGGAATTTGAAACCAACAAGACGTCTCCGCAAACGATTGAAAAGATCGGCGACTGGTTTCGCGTGCTCACGACGATCGTCGAGCGTCTGCGAATGAGCGAGCGAGTACAAGACCAAGACTTTGCCGACCGAGTTGAGATTTGGTTGAGCGACGCGATCAAATCGGATGCGATCGAATCGTTGCATGAGAGAGACTTCTTCAAGGATGCAAAGCGATTATTGGCAGATCGCAGCGACCGTTATGAAGCCCGCCGCAGAGCCGTTTTGAAATCGTGGGCAAAGCCAAAGACTGCGTTTGATGGACACGGAGACTACTCGCTCTTCTTTTGGGCCGAAGGTATGTCTCCC
>CAXBHV010001769.1:0-1715 GCA_963974855.1 uncultured Rhodopirellula sp.
ACAAGCCGGTGGACTGAGCGATCGAGCCAATCGGCAAAGCGATGTGTATGCGATGGGTGCGATTCTGTTCGCTTGCTTGACCGGACGTCCTCCGATCGTAAGCGATACCGTGATGCAAACGTTGTTGGATGTCGTTCACAATCCCGCCCCCCCGGTACGCTATTTTCGCTCGGACGCTCCTGTCGACATTGAAACGATCGTGGCCAAATGTTTGGAAAAGAGTCCACAGAAACGCTACGAGTCGGCCGAAAAACTCGCCGATGACCTCGATGCCTTTCTCGAAGACCGTCCGATCAAGGCGCGGCCTCGCTCGTTGCCCGTCAAGGTTTGGCATTGGCTCGAAGGAGTCCCGTTGGTTGCTGCCGTCTCGGGACGCCGAATGGTCAGTGCATCGAGGTCCCATCGCCGCTTTCAAGCAGTGATGCTGCTGTTGCTGTTGCTAACTCCCTTCGTGGCCGTCGGGCTGTCAGTGCTGTGGCACAGACACAAAGAATCGATGCCAAGTTTTGTTCGCATCGGCGGCGGGCTTGACGATGGCGTCTACAACTCGGTGTCGGCGACAATCGCCGAGCGACTTGCAAAAAAACACGGAGTCACCTCGTCGGTCGCCACCAGCAACGGTTCACTCGAAAACCGATCACGGCTATTGAGCGGCGAAGTCCACCTTGCTCCGATGCAGGCTTCGGCGATCAGCGGAAGTGACCTGTGTGTCGTCGCGCCGCTGTTCTTCGAAGTGGTTCACCTGCTCGTTCGTGAGGACTCGAACATTGAAGCCCTCAGCGACCTAAAAGGCCACCGCATCGCCGTGGGGCCGATCGGCAGTGGATCACGGGAGGCGACTGAGATGGTTTTTGAATCGCTCGCGATCACCCCCGACATCGCACCTCGCGAAGTAATGGCGTGGAAAGACCTCGAATCCGACTCGGCGCCTGATGTCGCGGTGATCTGCGTTGGACTGGGCAGTCCGTTGATTGCCAATCTGATTCGCAGCCACCGCTGGGAACTAATGCCAATTCCCAATCCGATCAAGATCGCACTGCAACACCCCACGCTGCGACCGATGAGCATTGACGCCACTGATTACCCGGGGATCGAAATTCCCGAAGCGGGCGTGGCTACCGTCGGAACCACCGCTTTTTTAGCGGCACGGACCGATACATCTTCTGAACTTGTCACAGCGACGCTTGACGCGTTATACGAACCGCCTATTTTGTGCGTCGGTTTGATCCCGCGAAAACACGCGGCCGAATGGCAAGGGCTGGCACTGCATCGTG
This sequence comes from uncultured Rhodopirellula sp., assembly GCA_963974855.1. Lineage (GTDB taxonomy): Bacteria > Planctomycetota > Planctomycetia > Pirellulales > Pirellulaceae > Novipirellula. Next base: position 1,275 of record CAXBHV010001769.1, read on the forward strand.
CGGCTCGCCGATTTTTTGAAGTCGAAGAAACGACGCCTTCGCGATCGAGCGAGAATTAGCTGCAGGGACGGTTCCGACTGGCCGACGCTGAACATAAGTCCGGCCGGTGGAAACCGGCCCTACTCGAACCGGCACACTTATTTTCCGATCGTTCTCTAGCGATTGGCATCGGCCGAGGCAACATCCGAGGTTTGGACATGCCCCCAACGATCGCCACTCATTTTGCGTTGGCCCCCGTTATTTTGCGGCGGAGGCTTGCGAGACGCCAACGCTTCGAGATAGTCCATTCGCTCTTCTTCGCTGCTGAATTCCAATGGCCGGATCGCTTGCAATTCAGGCACCGAGCGGATGCCATGGCGTTCCATAAACACAACCAACCCATCGATCATCGAACGCACGATATCGGGTCCTTCGCGATAGACCGCCGACGAGACCATGGCG
>CAXBHV010001770.1:0-1714 GCA_963974855.1 uncultured Rhodopirellula sp.
CTTTGCCGAAGGTGACGGCTACCAATACAGCGAGCCAGTGTACAATTGCGACAACGTTATCTCCGAATCCTGGTCGCCGCCCCTGCCAAGTTGAGAGAGTCTCCTTGTTGATTCCATCGTTGCCGAAAACGAAGCCACTGCGTGTCCTCGCAACTGCCATCATTTTGATGACCGGATGTGGCCAGGCCACTTCACCACTGCGGAAGGCGGTGAGTGGTCAAATTGCGGTCGATGGCAATCCTGCGCCAAACGGATCAATCAGCTTTCTCCCCGCCCGCGGAACTTCTGGACCCGCCGCAACGTCTTTAATTGCCGACGGACAATATCGCTTCGACAAATCAAATGGGCCGTATACTGGAGCTCACCACGTCGTAATCAGCTTCGATTCACCGCCTGCGGTCGCTAGCAAACCCAGCAGTGGCTCACCTGCGGACAATGACCAGACGAGCACGGAGGGACCGATGATCGATCCCAAACGACGATTGGATGCGAAAGCGATTTCGCCTAGAAGAAACCGCGTTCCAACTGCCTCCGAAAGCACCAAACGCACTTGGGAGCTAGAATTTGTGGTGCCGCAGGACGACGAGAGCGTCAAGAACTTTGCGTTGTCCACGCAAGATTAAGTCAGCAGAGAACTCATCCTTACGAAACTGTTATGACCGTTTTCCGAACTCGTCAAAACGCGTTTACACTCGTCGAACTGCTGGTCGTGATCGCGATCATTGGGATCTTGGTTGGATTGCTGCTGCCGGCGGTGCAAGCGGCACGCGCCGCGGCGCGACGGATGAGCTGTTCCAACAACTCGAAACAGTTCGCACTTTCGCTTCACAATTACCATTCCGCGTTCAACACATTCCCTTCCGGAAGCATCGTCTCGGGACCGAACGGTTATTCGTGGGGCATGGTCTCGCAAGTATTGCCGTTCATGGAACAATCGGCGGGTTATGAATCGATTGATTTCACCCAAGCTCACTGCGGCGACCATATCAAGGATCTGCAAGCTCGCGGCGGCAACGATCCATCGTCAAAACCGATCGCGATGCTGATGTGCCCGAGCGACCCAAGTTCAGGCTCATCGCTGCTGAGCGGCCCGCTCGGTCCACTGCCGCTTTCGGGCGACTGCGGCGTCTTGAGCCCGATCAATTACCTGGGCAACGCCGGCAGCTTTGATGACGACATCAATAATACCTATCAGGCATGCGGCGGCATTCCTAACGGAGTCGGATTCAATGACGGCAACGGCATGTTCTATAACGAGAGTCAAAAGCGGTTCCGCGACATTTTAGATGGTTCGAGCACCACGATTCTGTTCGGCGAGCGAACCATGCCCGATGACCTCGGCTGGGGCTGGCCAATCTGTGGCGGCAACGAATGCGAACACTACATTTCGTCCAAGATGGGCTTGTTCTTGGGTAACCACAATCGCAACGAATACTACCTGCACCTGCAACACTACTGGAGCAGGCACGAGGGCGGCTGCTATCTAACGTTTGCTGATGGAAGCGTTCGCTTTGCCACCTACAGCATGAACTACAACACCTATCAAGATCTGTCGACGCGAAACGGCCACGAAGTGATTGCGTCCGAGTGGTAGCAAGCGACGATGCCGCTTGCTTTTGACACGAAGCGGCTGTTGATTAAATCGAAATGCAAATCGCTGTAGTGAGCCGTGGGCCGTAAGGCACCGGGTAATGCGTGGAACCCGGCCGCTCAC
>CAXBHV010001771.1:0-1714 GCA_963974855.1 uncultured Rhodopirellula sp.
GCCCACGGCTCACCGTTGCGATTTGCATTTGGATTAAATCAACAAGCCGTCAAGACTTTCGACGATTCACGGTGCGGATCGAAACTTTCGCGTGAGTTCCGCTACCCCAAAATTAAGCTATGGCGAAACACTCGCAATCTAGCTCGACTTGTTCTTGCGGTACTCGGCACGCTGCTGCGAGTAATCGGCGGGGTCAGGCAAGTTCACCGCTTCCGGATTGGCTTCGTCCATCAACTTTCGTAAAAACGGTCGGCACCAACCGCATCCGGTGCCCGCGCCAAAACATTCGGAAAGCTGGCTCGCCCGCTTGGGTTTCTGAACACGAATGAACTGCACGACCTTGCGGCGTGTGACGTGAAAGCACATGCACAGTTCATCATCATCCTGCACTTTCGGCTCCTTCGGTGATCAGCCATGTCGCGACACGACAGGCATCGAGGTAGTCAGCAATTTCGAGGCGTTCATCAATTGTATGAATGTTTCGCTGGCCGCAACCGAGCGTGACCGCTTCGACTCCGTGACGATACAACCAATTGGCATCGAGTCCGCCGTTGGCGACATCGCAGTAGGGCGTGCGTCCGAGCTTGGAAATCGCGGCATTGGCAGCCTGGATCGATGGGTGATCATCGCCCAACCGGAATGCTTCGTAATCCACCTGGGTCTGGAATTCAATTTTTCCACAAACTCCCGATTCGGTACTGACACTTTCAGCGGCGGCTTGGAAAGCTTGACGAATCTCGGCGACGATTCGTGTCCGCATCTCGGCGTCGTGGCTTCTTGCTTCGGCACGCAGAGTCACCAGCGGCGTGATCACATTGGTCGCATCGCCACCCTGGATGACACCGACATTGGCGGTCCCGCTCTGGCCGTCCTTTTCGATCTTGCCGAGCCAACCTCGTTGATCCAAGTCGGCAATCGCTTTAGAGGCCATCACAATTGCGCTGGCGCCCTGCTGAGGCGCGACTCCGGCGTGAGCTGGCGTCCCGAACACCTTAATGGTGATCCGTTCGCCGCCAACGGCTCCGATGGTGACTTTCTCGGGTGCTCCGCCATCGAAGTTAAACGCTCGATCGACGTTTCCGACGAGCGACACATCCAAATTGCGAGCACCGTGCAAGCCAATTTCTTCCTGCACAAAGAAACCAATGACCGCCGGTGGGAATTTTTGGTCGCCTAGCTTCAATCGTTCCAGTGCCGCAGTCAAAATCGCCGCACACCCGCTGCGATCGTCTGCCCCCAGCCCCGTTGCCGCACTGCTTCGCACTTGGTCGCCATCGACCACCGGCTGGCTGCCCACACAAATCGGAACGGTATCCATGTGCGCCGACAACATCGTTCTCGCCCCGCTGCCACTGCCCGGCAGCGTGACAATCAGATTGCCACAATTCCCCTTGAGGTTCGTTCGCGTTTCGGCGCCATCAAATTTGATTTGCGAATCGGGAACCCCCGCCTCCTTAAAAACGCGGACCAGATACTCTGCAACGGCTCGTTCGTCGCCACTGAGCCCGGAAATTGCGGCTAATTCGAGGAATCGGTCAAGTGTCTTGTCGGCATCCATGGGGGTTCTCTCTAGTGGGGCGTTAGGTCAATGCCATCTCGTTTGGCACTAAATGGGTGGTTTTATAGCGGTGCGGCGCAAGCAGGCTGTCGGTTTAGTGACGCGTGAGCGGCCGGGTGCCACGCATTACCCGGTGCCTTACGGCCCACGGCTCAC
>CAXBHV010001772.1:0-1712 GCA_963974855.1 uncultured Rhodopirellula sp.
TAACCGTCACAGGTGCCGTCGGCGTCCATGCTGGTTAGCACAATCTCGCCGGCCCCGAGATTTTCGATCTCTTTGGCCCACGCGACGGCCTCCAATCCGGTCGGGGTACGACCGCCGTTGATGTGAACCTCCCAAAACTCTTTGCCATCACGCTGGACACGTTTGGGGTCGATGTTGACGACGATGCACTGGCTGCCAAAGCGGTCGGCGGCACGGCGAACAAAATCGGGATCCTTACAGGCGGCCGAATTGATCGAAACCTTGTCGCATCCTGCGGACAGCAACGCACGAACGTCCTCGACCGTGCGAACGCCTCCGCCCACCGTCAGCGGCATAAAAATCTGCTCGGCAGTGCGGCGGACGACATCCAAGATGATGTCGCGATCCTCATGGCTGGCGGTGATGTCCAAAAACACCAGCTCGTCGGCCCCTTCGGCCTCGTAGCGACGTGCGACTTCGACCGGATCGCCAGCGTCACGAAGATTGACGAAGTTGGTGCCTTTGACGACGCGTCCGTTGTGGACGTCCAAACAGGGAATCACTCGCGCGGCGAGCATGACGGTTTCTCAGGGGTTGGATAGGAATGGGGTGTTTTGCGGTGCCCTGAGGAGGGCGAATGCAGGGCTCAAAATCAAATGACTGCTTTGCCAAAGGTAAATTTTTGGGTAGCGGAACTCGTCAAGAGTTTCGGATCGTTCGGCAAATATAACGAAAGTCTTGACGACTTCCGCTACGACCAACCCTAATTTCCAGCCCTGACAAACGCATTACGTCGAACGCAAGATTTCACTTGCGACTTGGTGGCATTGGCCAAGGTAACCGCTTCCGAACAAGTTCAAATGGTTTAGCAGATGATAAAGAACATAGACGTTTATGCGATGTTGCCAACCATCGGGCATTGGCCAACTCGCTTGGTAGGCGTCGTAAAACTCGGGTGGGCAGGAGCCAAACAGCTTCAGCATCCCAAATTCCGCTTCGCGACACCCATAATAGACCGCCGGGTCCAGGATCACAGGCACACCGCGAAGGTTGTCGTCCGTGGCACCGCAAAGATAATTGCCGCTCCATAAATCGCCGTGCAACAGCGAGGTTTCGTGCACACGACCGGACAACAATTCGGGCATCGCCGCGACAATCGCCTCGCCGTCGCGACGCAGCTTCGCGTCGGCCCGCTGCTGGTCGATGGCCCAGCGGAGCTGGAAACCAATGCGGTTTTCGGCCACAAATTCGGCCCAGCTGGCGGTCGCTGTGTTGGGCTGGATCGCTGCACCGAGGAAGTTGTCGCTCGGCCAACCAATTTGGCTGCCGGCGGTCACTCGGTGCAGCTCCGCTAATTGTCGACCGAAGTCGGCAAAAAAATTCTCCCCTTGCGGCCGCGTTTCCATCCACTCGGTGATTAACCACGATCTCTCAGCGGCGGTGCCCACCGCGAGCAGTTTGGGGATCAAAATCGAATCGGCGGCCGCCAGAGCGGTCAAGCCGTCCCATTCAGATTGGAAATTCTCGACAAATCCAGGCTCGTTTGACTTGGCAAATACCGTACGATTGCCGTTTCGATTTCGAGTAGGGCCGGTTCCCGTTAGCCGCTTTGGCCAACGCAGTGAAACATTTTCCTATCGAGTTTGTGGTAATTTGGCGTAGCGGAAATCGTCAATGTCTTGTTGATTTAATCCGAATGGAAATCGCAATGGTGAGCCGTGGGCCGTAAGGCA
>CAXBHV010001773.1:0-1711 GCA_963974855.1 uncultured Rhodopirellula sp.
CGGTGAGTTTCGCGGTAATCGGGGAAGGAGGATCGATCGTCTTCGTCCGTTTTGTGCGTTCGTTCACTCAGGCTGCTTTCATAGTTAACACAATTTTCTTGACACTCGGGTAATCGCGTCAATAATCACCTCGTGCAAACAGCTGTAGCCAATTGGATTCACGGCCGAATCAGACAACGAATTAGATAGCGGAACTCTTGTTGGAATAAGTGTTCGGCTCATGGAGTAGAAAACGAACAATGAGTCATTGCAAAAACGTATTTGAAGCCATCTTGCGTTATGGGCACGACGAAGACTTCGTCCCGAACAAGGACGACAACTTCTCACCGACCGACGCCCCCGCTGGCAGCCAAGAAAAGATCGAAGTGCTGCGTAAACGTGTTGAACTTGGTCAACCCCTTTGGCACACCACTGACCGCGTTGATTACAGCGGTTTGACAGGTGCGATTCGCCCACGCGAGTAAGATCTTTGCGGAGTGCCCGCAACAAAGATAATCCTTAAATGCGACCCAGATACCCCCGCGAGGAAGCTTTCCTTGTGGGGGTATTTTTTTGCGCCAACATGCCTGTAATGTTTTTTGTCAACGGATGGGTGGTGCGTTTGAAGCGAATCAAACGTAACATGGCGGCTTAATCGCTTTTAAAATACGACCTACGAGACGGGCAAGATGACAGATTCGATCTGCAAATGGGGATTTTTGGGTGCTGCCGGCATCGCTCGGAAAAACTGGAAAGCCATTCGTCTTAGCGGCAACGGACGTGTCGCCGCAGTCGCCAGCCGGTCGCTCGAGCGAGCTCAATCGTTTATCGATGAGTGCAATGCGGAAACACCCCAGGTTGCCCCAGTGACCGCGATGGGATCGTACGATGAACTGATCCAAAGCGACCAAATCGACGCCGTCTACATCCCGCTGCCCACCGGTATTCGCAAAGATTGGGTGATCGCGGCCGCCGAAGCAGGCAAGCACGTGTTGTGCGAAAAACCGGTCGGCGTGAACACTCAGCAAGTTCGCGAAATGATCGATGCCTGCCGCGCGTCCAACGTCCAGTTCATGGACGGAGTGATGTTTGATCACAGCAAGCGGATCGAAGACGTCTCGGCAACGCTGCACGACGAAAAATTGCTGGGGAAACTTCGCCGTATCAATACCCATTTTTCTTTTTGCAGCGACGAATCGTTCGAAGCATCGAATATCCGCGCCAATTACGAACTCGAACCTCACGGCTGTCTCGGCGATCTCGGCTGGTACTGTATCCGCTTCATTTTGTGGGCGTCCAAGATGCAGATGCCCACGCGGTTGTCGGCACGAACGATCACCTCGATCGGCAACTCGTCTGGTGAACATCAAGTGCCTGGTGAGTTCTCTGCCGAATTGGAATTTCCCGAGGGGCTGTCGGCCGCGTTTTACTGCTCGTTTTTGACCAGCAACCAGCAAACCGCAATTGTCTCGGGAGAGAAGGGACATTTGACGATCGACGATTTCGTCTTGCCGTTTTATGACTCGCGTACCCACTGGGCGACCCACGATCACCAACTCGAGATCGACAATTGCCGCTGGAATTTCAAGCGGCAAACGTCGCCACGCTCCAACGACGAGTACGCATCGGGCGAACCGGTGGCCCCCGAAGTCGAGATGGTTCGCCGTTTCGCGAGCTATGTGAACGAGAATTTGATCCAGTCGCGTTATCCCGAATTGACGCTGAAAACCCA
>CAXBHV010001774.1:0-1705 GCA_963974855.1 uncultured Rhodopirellula sp.
CTTCGAGGAAAGTTAAATTTAGGAGGCGCAAATATCGTGCCGAACGGAATTGGCTTCCAGCCTGTCATCAAGACAGTGCTGTAGCTCGAAGGCTCGTCAGCAAGATCCACTACGGGGCGATTGTCGTTGCAAAAGGCGGCAAAGGCGACGATTGTCGCACGGCTTTCCAAGCCGTCAGCGTGCGTCACGTTCGATCGCCGCGGCGGAGAGAAACCACTGTCTTTGTGAGCCGCCTACCCACCGCAACGCCACCAGCTTGGAAAGCTGGGCGACAATCGCCGTGCACCCAGCCCCCCCCCAACTCCTCGTCGCTCAAACCGTTTCATCGAGGTGGAAGACTGCTCCTGTTCTCCGGTGCTACCGTCGGTTCCTCCCCGCATGCCACGAGCGGCTATGCTCGTCTTACCGCACGAGGGGGCGTGGCTACAGGAAGGGAAATCACAAACAATATAATTTAAAAAAGCCTGCTCTCACCACACGGGTGCGACATGTTGCCTGGCCACTATAGCAAGTGTTTTGCATCGCGCTGTTGCCTCGTGGGAGCCTGTCATTCTTTCCGTGTATTCCCGCGTCAATATCACCGGTGCGTTTGTGTGTTTTGGTTTTCCACGATTGCAGGCCAGCGTCTGCAGAGGTGGTAGGTTGCCCGCTGTTTTGGCGGTCCGGTTGCTTTGTGTTTGTCGAAGTTGCGAATTTCTTGCTAACGCTTTGTTTCACGGTTGAATCGAAATCGGTTGGTATTAAGATTTTCAATCTCTATAGAGATGACTTCAGTTTCTCTGTTGCTCCCACTTTAGTTCCCGCCCCTTTTGGAAATGGCCATGAAGTTCCGTTCCTTGGTTGCTGCGTGCGCGGTAGCTACTGTTTGTTCCCTGTCCTCGCTGCAGCATGCCTCAGCGGGGTTTACCCCCTTTGTGATTCGTGGCACACCGGGTGTGAATGTTTTGCCAGGCGATGTATCGGAGTTCGTGATTACGGTCGCCGGCCAGAAGGCTGCGTTGGGATCGTCGGATCTGGATGGTCAGACGCTCGGCGATATCACCCAGTTGAAGATTGATCGGCATGATGATGTTGCGAGATTCACTGCCGGCAGCGGGCCTGCGGTAGGTCCTTACTTGAATTTTTGGATCACCGACGGCTTGGGTAATTTTGCAGTGGTTGCAAATGAGCCATCCAATGCTGCTTTTCAGGCGTTGTTCAGCGGCGGATACGATCTGACGTTTGCGGATCTGTCGGACAAAACCGCCAAGATTTATGAAAACGCTGATAAGACCTGGTTGCCAAGTAATGGTCTTGGGTTGACGTTTGGGGATCTAGCCAGTTTTAAGATTCAAGCTCCCACGGTCGACAAGCTCGACACAGGTTGGGGTGGGCTTGGTACCGGGGCGCCTCGAGAGCTGGGGACGAATAAGGCCTATGGAGTCAACTGGGTCTTCGGCGACACGTTGTCCAATTATGTCTCAGGTGACCCGGGCTACCAGGTTAGCGGTGCCGCAGCAGTGGGCGCCGTGCCAGAGCCAAGTTCGCTTGCGATCGCAATCTTCGGCCTCGCCGCAGCAGGAGTGGGGCGCCGTCGCCGCAAGTCGAAAGTTGACCAAGCGTAGCCTCTTATCAAGTCGCGAAGACTTTCGAAACGTGGGATAGGCTTCCAGCCAATTCCGTTCGGCACTTAGGTTGCAGTACAGGTGTCACGCCGTGGCATTGT
>CAXBHV010001775.1:0-1704 GCA_963974855.1 uncultured Rhodopirellula sp.
GCTAACTCGCTCGCGAGGGTAGCCGTTCCATTTTTACCGTTATCGCAAAGCCCCGTTCGTTTGACTTTAGGTCAGGCGAGCGGGGCTTTTTTCGTTTTCCCCTTTTCCATCAGGAAATCTCCGAAGTCCTGCCGAGAACGATCGGCTAGCGGAACACTTTGGCTCACAATACGCAATGATTCTTATCATGAATCACCAACCGAAAGCGGTCTCCCACCGCGATGTAGCGGGCTCGCCAACGGACTCCAAGAGCCTAGATGACGCCCATCAACTGGCTGAGCGTCATCTCCAACGTTTCAGCGATACGCTCGATGTTTCTTAGGGCGATGGCCGCCGTCGATCCTCTTCAGGCCGCGGCCAGGGCGGGTAATCGCGATTGGTTTTACCCGCGTTTTTCCAATCCAGAAATACAACTGCAGAGGATACTCGTGTGGTGATAGTCACTGCGGTGGATGGGTTACTGAATTTGGATTTGCAATATATGCGAAGATCAAAAGCTGAATAGTGGAAACAATTAAAAGAACCTCGAGAATATTAGAGACTTGCTGCCCTCAAGACTCTATTGCTTGACACTTTGCAACACGGTTCCTCGCCGGAGCAAGATGTTACAAGGAGGATTCTAAATGGACAATTTAAAAAAAACAATGTACCAGACACTAAGCAAGAACGTTTAATTCTAGCATTGCGAAAAGCGTACAACGCTTGGACCGTATCCGACGATGAGAGGCTATTGTCAGAGAGTCGCGGCATTCCCACCAGAAGATGGGTGGAGGCGAAATTTGCTGCAGAAGACGGTTGCAATTTCCTAAAAACAGGGGCCAACAAAGCCCTAGCGAAACGAAGGGCCTTTGTTCGCATGATTGGCAGAACAGCCCGATTCAACAAGTAGCCAAAAAGTGAACTGCAGCCAATGGAAGACATCCAGCGAGTAAAAATTACCAAGGCGATTCTCGGGATAGTCCACATGCAGGTTTGCGCGGTCGAGGATGCGACGGATGAGGAAATACTGGAGTTCTGTAACCGTAAAAACGCAGCTGGTGCGACCACCGTATGGATGAAAGTGATCCGGGAAGGCAGCGAAGGTCCGTTCGCCCCTGCAAAATGCAAAGAGCATGAGGGCCGGACTCACTTCGTAATTGGCTCATAGTGATTCTCCCACGGTGCGTTCATTGAGCTGCTGCAATCTGCCGATTGCGAGCCTCTACGGACCATCGACGTCCAGTGTCCCGCAATCAGGGACCGAAGTTTCATCGTTTGCTACGTGACTATCGTGGCAGCCGCAAAACGCTGGCAGTCTGGCTCAGCCACCGCATTTCTTGCAGGGCGCGCCTTCATCTTTGCCGCATAATTCCGGGTGCTTTGCGAGATCCAGGTAGCTGCAGGACTTCTTGTGCCGTTTTCCTTTGCCGGTCAGGTATCGACGCTCACTCCCCGCTTGGTCATGCCAAATTTCCAAGATCGCGGCCCCCAGAATCACAACGAACAAAATGACGGCGATGGCGAACGGACCGTTTCCGATCAGCGGCGGAAGCTGTTGTGTGATTGCATCTGAAGCAAGTTTGACGACGATAGATTGGAGGATGGACTTGAACGCCTTCATGGTTGGCCTTTTGTAGGGTGGATTTGTGTAATGCCGCCAGTCTGGAGCTCCCGAGAAGACTGTCCCGGATTGCGCATTGGATTTTGCAGAAATCGATCCATTGA
>CAXBHV010001776.1:0-1704 GCA_963974855.1 uncultured Rhodopirellula sp.
CCCGACATGTCTGCAGAAGCAAACGGCGCTGTGGCGCGACGCAAGTTCACCCGGTTGGCCGAAAAATGAAACCGTCCCACTGGCGTGGATGAAAAATCGACGCTTGCTTTGCCAGATAGTCGTCCGTCGGCGAAATGGCCACTTATATTTTCAAGTTCGACGCGACTTGAGTGCACTGCAACGGCGACCGCGACCCGATCCGAAATGGGACTGCGATCCCAACGCACGTTTTCAACCGAGCCATTGAGGCTGCACAACCGACTGCCATTGAACATCGCGGGCGTGCGAACACATTCGCCGGAAACGGTCGCCCTCAGTCGACGTGCATCGCGAGGCAAATCAAAAGCGGCGATCACGCGATGCACTGCCAATTCCGAAAGTTTGGCTTCGAAGGTGACCGGAATCTGTTCGATCGGTCGTACCTTCTCGGATTCGAAAAACTCGACCAGTCGAGCAAGATTTGCATTCCCGGTGGCTGCGTAACGCCCTGACGCCAAGCCGCCTTCGCTTTGCACCGACACGGCACCTGATTCGACTTTGATCGTGGCGTTTCGGATTTCGATTGGTAACCGCTGTGCCGATACATTTTTGCTACGCAACCATGCATTTCCGGTTACCGACTCGAGGCTGGCAATCGATGTAATCTGCAATCCGCCATCGAGCGTCCCGGTGGAATCGATCGCGATTCCACTACATCCCACCAATCGTGAAGTTTCAATTCCTTGGAACTGGCCTTCGACGACGGTTTTTGTCCAGTCCAAGTCACGTGCCGTTGCAGTCGCTTGGTACCGGCCACCCAATAAATCGGCGGATGAACTCGTCAAGACAAACGACGAGGGTTCGGCATTCCAGCGGAGTTGGGCCTGGCCCAATTTGGTTCCGGCCAAACGTGCATTCTGGACATCGGCGTTACCGCTTGCGACAAACGTCATCGGCGATGTCGTCATACGAAATTGCCCGCCAATGGTCGTGCTGCCAGACGCTCGCAGTCGGGTACCCGAAAATCGCGAAACGATATGGGCTAGGTCATCAATGCGGACCGCGTTGGATTTGATTTCGCCTTCAAGCGAGATGGAATCGCCCACGTTTCCATTGGCGGCCAATTGGCAGATGTTGTCTCGCCAACGCAGAGCGAATTGTGGGATCGTAATCTCGCCTTTGTGCAACATAGGATCGACGTCGAAATCTTCGAGTGCTTCACCCGCAACGTTCATGTTTCGTCCGCGCAGACTCGCGATTGCATCCCAGGCCGCAGGATTGGGCGCATTTTGAACGGGACACGACGCATTTAGTTCCGAGTGCAATGCACCTTGCAGTTGCGTCGCCGGGATCCCAAGCAGAGCGGGAACCGAATCCGAAGGGGTAAGCGAAACGAGCAGCTGTGACTCGATCATTTCGTCGCGTGACAACGGAACATTTGCCGTCGCCTTGGCGTGCACTAGTTGGCGTTTGAGTTGATCACGCAGGACGATTTCAGAACTATCCAATCTCGCGGTGCCATCGACAATGTCGAGTTGCATCGCGACATCGTCCAAGAAGAAACCGCGGCCCGCGACGCCGTTCGCATGCAGTACCGCGTTGCCATTGTGCGCACGGGGTGACGCAAGTTGCTGTAGATCGATATCAAATGATGCAGTCGCCCCGACCTTGCCATGCAGATCGGCAAATCCGAATCGTTTGCTTGCTTGATTTAGATCGACGCCA
>CAXBHV010001777.1:0-1704 GCA_963974855.1 uncultured Rhodopirellula sp.
GAAACTCTCGCGCGAGTTCCGCTACGTCAGTTATTACTCCGATGGTCCTTACTAGCGATTTAGCAGGAATGAAAACGAGTTGCTTTAACCCGCATCGACCGAGCAACGATCCCAATGGGGCAACGCTGTGAAGCATTTTTTCGTAGCGAAACTCGCAGAGAGTTTCGGTTTTACTCGCGTGGTCGAAAGTCTCTGCGACTTTCGCTACAGTTGATTCGCGTTTTCCTTAGAGGGAAAAATCCTTCACAGCGTTGGCCCAAACGGCTAACGGGAATTCACCTAAAGATTCCTGCCTACCTGCTTAGGGCTGTCGCAGACGATCTTTTGAAGGTTGAAAACCCCTCGAGAAGCCCATCGATCGAATCATGACGCGAAAAACAATCCGTGGGTGAAAAAAGGCGGACGGTTTCGTAATGAAGTGCAACACCTCGTAGAACGTTTTCGTGATTCGATCGTTACCGGAACAGAGTCTAAGCATACGAATGAGGTACCAGTTCAATGCATTGGTGTAAAAATCTCGCTTGCCAATTGTTTGCGGATAGAGGAAGTCCGATTGAGTGGCGAGCAACCATGGCACCTTGATGACTTTCGCTGACCTGCGAAAGAACGTCCTGTAAAGGTCGGCTGGAATTCCCTTGCCGTGCGGTTGGCATTCCAGTACTTGGCGTAATTCATCAACTTCCAAAGCCGACGCGCTCATGCCTTGACCATAAACGGGATTGAAAGTGGAAATAGCGTCCCCGATGACCAGCAGACCGGCCGGAAATCGCGACAGTTGGTCGTAGCGCCGCCATTTGTCGGCGGGGAACTTGAAGGACGCAATCGGCGTCAGCGGTTTCGCATCTTTGATCGCTTCGTAAAAGTCGGGACGTTCTAACGATTTCGCAAATTCAAGGTACGCTTCCTCGTCCACGGGTGGCGTATCGTTCAGAAATCCGACCTGACTGACTCTCCACCGGCCTCCTTCGATCGGAAAAACATAACCTGTTCGTGTACTGTTTGGCGGAGTACCGTAGAGAGCCATGATTTTCCAATCACGAGCGTTGTCCTGACTCGGTTCACAATCGCGACTTGCGTAACCGATATTGACTTGGACGGAAATTTCCTTAGGCCGCACGTAACCTAATGATTCGATCCATTTTGGCGTTTGGCTTCCGCGGCCACTGGCGTCAACGACCAAGTCGGCAGCGATCGATTGCGTTTCTTCATCTGCCCCCCAACGAATTTCGACGCCCGTGATGCGTGTCCTCTCGGGATCCGCCAACAGGCCCACCACGCTTGCCCCCTCTTCGATTTGAATGCCGGCATTTTCGCTCATCCGCCGGCGCAACTGAGCTTCTAAGAATGGCCTCGTTTGCCAATAGGATTTCAGATTCGATTTAGGACGTGACTTCCAGACACCGGCATGGTACCAACACAAGTCCCGTGAAAAATCACAGACGACGGCTCCGCTAGCAGCCAACTCATCCGAGAAGCCGGGGAACAACTGATCAATGACACGCATCCCACCACTAAAGATGACATGCACATGACTTCCTTGCGGCACACCTTTTCGCGGTTCGCTGGAAACCGAAAGGTTGTCTCGTTCAACAATCGTCACGCGTTGAAAATGGCGAATCAGCACACTTGCTGTTAGCAACCCCGAAATACTGCCGCCGATCACGATTGCGTGTTGCCCAAGTCCTTGGTTCGCGTCACCCATCA
>CAXBHV010001778.1:0-1700 GCA_963974855.1 uncultured Rhodopirellula sp.
GACGACGGCATCAATCGAAACCACGCTGACCAGATTCAAATGCGCCAGTTCTACTTGGCGGATAAATTCACGAAACAGAATGAACGGCAGTGCTAGCGTTAGCACGGCCAACAGCATCCCGCCGGAGGCTAGGTCACTATCGGGCATCAGAAAACGAATCGACAGCCACGTCGTCACTGCCGCAAACATGGCTAACACGGATTGATGAACCAGTGTACTGCCGTCATACGATGCACGCTGACTCGGCTTACGATGATGAGCGAATACGGTATAAGGACCCGCGACCAATTGATATTGAATGTTTCTCGATAGCAGCACGATGTTGAATGCGAGAAAGTAGATCCCTAACCCATCTTGACCACACCATCGGCCGATCATCACCGTGGTTAGGAAATTGGTGGCACTGACAATCCCCTGATCCAAAACCGACAGCGACCCTCCACGCAAATTGGGACTTTGCAATGCGTTTCGCAATCGATTGGGAACGGGCACAGAAGTCTCGCCGACAACGTCCGGGGACGCTGGTGATAAGTTCCGCCGTAATAGTGCAGGTAATCTCACGTCGTTTTTGTGCCGCCAACTCGGGTACGCCGCCGGATCCCGCGCCATCCATCACGCATGAAACTATACCATCCATTGAGCTTTGCCGAGATTGTGGCACCGGTATCGCCCTGGCAAACCGTGAAACGCCCCCAATCATAAGGATTGCTGTCGGGTTGCACTAACTCGTTCTCAGTGGTTAATGAACACACCGGCCTGCTGCGCGGCCGGGTACATCGTGGGGCCGGCCAACCCATGATGCCGTTTGCCGAACGGAAACGCGAAGGTTAAGTCCTCATATCCGAATCGTTCACGCAGAATTTGCATCGACGTTTGCAAGTCTTCGCGAAAAGGCTCTGGTTGGTGTCGGTACGCGGTATGTGTATGCGTGTGGGCGCCAAGCTCGATGATGCCGCTGTCGAGCATCGCTTGACATTCTTCAGTCGTTAGCGGACGCCACGAATCTGCGGGCACCGCATCGGCTCCAGCGGGCGTCCAATCTTCGAATGGGAACGGATCGTTCGTATCCAGGTATGCGGTGGCAATGAAGATCGTTGCTGGAATACCAAGCTCTTGAAGAATCGGAAAAGCTTGCGTGAAGTTGTTCGCATAGCCATCGTCGAATGTCACTACGAAAACGTTTCGTGGGACCACTTCGCCCGCAGCATGCGCGTTGAGGACTCGACGCAGGGGCCACGCTTGATGGCCGCGATCCAGCAATCCACTTAGCTGACTGTGGAAACGCTCGGGGGTAACGTTCAGAGTAGGGAAGGGGAATCCGCGAACCGCGTCGGTAACGCGATGGTACATCAGAATTCCAAACGCATCGGCAACGCGAGTCCGACCGCCCGCCGCAATCGCGAGTGCCAATGGAGTGCGGACAATAACACTCTGTTTCCATTCACGTTGGAGTGCGGCGATACGCGAATAAAAAGAATTTGGCAACGGTTTTCTTCAATGATGCGGGTCTTGAAATCAAGAGCCATCGGATAAATCAATCAACGCCAGAACTCAACAGTCGATTCGAGTAAAACGATCTTTCGAGTTGCTCCTTGCTCGGGCAAATCCGGGTTGATCGCAGTACTAGGCAAGCCGGAGAATGCGAGGCCTAACGTCGCCACGAAAGGACCGACCGTCTCAGCCCTAGCCGAGCACCTTTT
>CAXBHV010001779.1:0-1699 GCA_963974855.1 uncultured Rhodopirellula sp.
AGTGGCGGGGGATCTCGGAGGTCGTCAACCGGCCGAACCACTCGCTCCGATTCCGCCTTCGCCCGTGCGTGTAGCCGGCCGCTTTACCGGATCCGGCAGTGCTGATCAAACGCTGGCGACGCCAAAACAGCTTCTCGATCGCCGTTTTCCTTACTTGTTGGATTTGACCAAAGTCGCCGTTGGAAAGGGAATGGTAATGAACGAAGTGCGTGTCGTGTAACGCATTTTCAGAAATGGCGTAGGGCCGGTTCCCACCGGCCGAGGTGTGACAGGCCGGTGGGAACCGGCCCTACAGCAAAAGACGCCGTCGGAACCTTCAGTCGCGAGATGATCCGTAGCGGAAGTCGTCAAGACTTTCGTGAATCGCAGAACATGTCGAAACTCTTGACGAGTTCCGCTACGTCAGTAATGGTTCCGTAGATCCTTAGATCCTTAGATCCTTAGCTCGTTTGCTGGGTCACCTGGACCTCGACTTCCATTTGGGATTTTGCTTGCCCGTGATAGGAACCGGACACTGGGGGAATCCATTCCGGATGGCGGGCGACAGCGACAGCGATGTGATCGCCCCCGACTCGCTGGCCTGCGGTCGAGTCGAAACCTCGCCAACCCGTGCCTGTCAAATAGACTTCGCACCACGCATGCGTGGCTCCGTCGGCGAGGGGGAGGTTCGCTTCATAACGGTAACCGCTGACGAAACGTGCCGCCAAACCGAGATGCCGGCATGCCTCCATGAACAATGTGGCGAAGTCGCGACACGATCCCGTCCCTTTTTTGAGTGTTTCGGCGGGACGCTGGACGCCGACTGCCTCGCGTCGACCATATTGCAGTTGCCCGGGGATGGCTTCGTTGATCTGGTTTAACAGATCGAGTGTTGGCAGCGATTGACCAGGCTTCCAAAATCCCTCGATCCAATCCTTCAACGCCTCTGCACCTCGGGTGAAGACCGGCAGCATGTAAGGCAGCAAGTCTTCGCGTTCCCCGACATCGTATTGAAAAGGAAATTGCTGGACACGCGGATCCAAGCGAACGTCGGCGGGAACGTCCTCGTAATGGTCGATCACCACTTCGCTGTCAAACTCTAGGAAATCGGACTCATTCTGAAACGTGACCACCGCGACGGAATTTCCATGAGCGTCGCGGTGCCAATGAATTGCATGTTCGGGCTGGATGCTTAAACGCGAAGTGAAAATGCGGATATCGTGCCCTTCGCGTGGTCGCAACATCAGCTTGTGAGCGTGCAACTTAACGGGGTGGGGATATCGGTAACGCGTTTTGTGCATTATTTTGAGTCGGCGCATGTGTAAATCTTATCGGACACAGGGCTCTTGAAACTACCCCTCGCGACGAAGCGACGACTCGATGAACTCAGATGATGATGTGATGCTGGCTCTGGCAGCACACGATGAAGCGGTCAATCGGCTTGGGCGAACGATTTGGGTTGGTGCCGAACCGACCTACACCGATCGTGGTTCGGAAACACCGCAGTGGCTGTTTCATGCACTCGGCGAAGACAAACTCGAGCGTGGCCAGCGGATGTTGAAGCGGCTCGCTCAATCCGACCCTGGGGCAGCGGTTTTGCATTGCGTGGGGCGTCAATACAGTGGCGAACCGCGCCCACGCTGGAGTCTGGGACTGTACTCGCGTCGTGATGGTCACCCCGTGTGGGATGGACCGCCTGACGTTTTGCTCGCTGCAGGCA
>CAXBHV010001780.1:0-1699 GCA_963974855.1 uncultured Rhodopirellula sp.
GCAGGCGTTCCGAAGCGATCAGCAATGACTCTTGACATTGACCGTCGACGGAATCGTCACGTTTTCGAGCACTTGTCCTATACTGTTCTGAATAGATACCTATGATGTCTTCCCGGACTGCTGCACGCGCTCCGCAAAACGTTTTCGCAAGGATTTCGTCGCACTTCTTCGGCGTCCGAGCGAAGATGGATGCAATAATTTTTTTAATCTGACCCGATGGCGTTTTTGACCCACCGTCTTTGTTTTCGTAGAGATGCAGCGATTCAACAAGGGTTGCCAAAAGATCGTCGGCAACTTGAGGACGTGATGCTTGCAACATACGTAATCCACCGAGGAACCGAACTCTTTCTTGTTGGTTATCGTTAGTTATCCACCCGCGGAGAACCGCAAGGACACTTTTAGGATCTGCATCGTAGCTTCTCTCGATTGCTTTCAGGTGCCAAGAATAGTCGAGTCGTGAGCGAGACCAAGCAACTGGATGCATTCCGTGCTGTTGGTCGAAAAATAGGCTGACGACACAATTCTCTGACAAGGGAAAGGTTCCCTCGTCACCAACCGCGTTCAGAAGTTCAGCAGAAAGGTGTACGTGGCGTCGAGCTTCGATATTGTTTTGAGCAAGCTCAAGAAGTTGTGGACGCACTTCAGTTGCCTTTTCGCCGATCGCAATACAAATTGGAAGTGTGACGGCAGCATGATCTTCAGTTGTCGCTAGCTCAATTAGCAGCGAAACGGCTTCACTCGGAAAAAGATCCGGCGCGAGACGTGCTGACTCGATTAGACGCGACGAAGCTTCGTCGCGATCATTAACCTGGTCGGAGAAGAGACGCTCAACAAATCGAACGATTTCCTTCGTTTCTGCTGGCGCAGAATTTGCGATCATTTTGGAATGCTCGATTAGCTTGGCCCGCAAGTCGGCGATCCGCGTCTTTTCGGCTTCGACCTCTTTGTTACGGATTGCTTGTTGTTTTCGCTGAGATTCCAAAATGTCTTCCGCCCAGCTCGTATCTCCGTTAGACACATGATAAGGGCATCCGTCACAATGATTTCGAAGGAAGTCGTTAAAGATCCAACGGAGGTTCATCGAACCGATTGACCCTTGAACGTGGGGGCATTCGATTATGTGCGTGGCAATTGGAAGACCACTCATTTGAGCATACAGCCCCTCAGATTCACGGTTGATCCGCATATGCCGGCACCAAGAAGACATGCCGTTTAAGCACTCTAGATTATCCAATCCTAGTTTTACCGCGTCATCGTAATCGTCTTTGCGTGATTCTTCATATCGCAGCATCGGCATGGCAGACCTCCCTCATTTGCAATGATGTTCGGAGGAAATTGTACAAAAATACAACCGAATTTCGCACCAGTCTATTTTCAGTTCGGCTGCCGATTTGTAGTGATTCAGCGAGAAACTAGCGGTATTAGCGTCACGACATACTCAAACACAGAACCCAAACTCGCTCCCCTTTTTCCTCGGCAATATCTAGATAACCACTTGGTCGTCTCGACGGTTCATCATGCCGCCGTGAATTAAGCCTATTGCTTGTACGCGAGTAGCCGTAGGGCGTTGAAGACCACGACGAGCGTGCTGCCTTCGTGGAGGGCGACGGCGGGGCCGATGTTGAGGCCGAGGATGGTGGCGGGGACGAGGAAGGCGACCATGCCCAGACTCATCCAAAGGTTTTGACGGATGATGCGG
>CAXBHV010001781.1:0-1697 GCA_963974855.1 uncultured Rhodopirellula sp.
GATCCGATGCTACTGGATCCAACTCGGCCAACCGATCCCTCACGGGTGGCCCTTCGACTGATCCGACAAACAGTCGCGATATGGTCCTTGGTCGCGACAAGGATTGGCAAGACTTGAACCAGATGAACGTGCGCTCCCAAACAAACATGGCGGGTGGTCCGTCGACAGATCCGGTGGGCTCTCCATCCACCGACAATCGCGCTGCCAGTTCACCGCTCAGCCAGCCTCGAACGACCAATTCAACGAATACGGGACTCGGAACCACGTCGACGTTCGGACGACCGCCTGATGCGCTGAACACCACAACCGCTGCTCAGCAGCGGGCTGCTCAAGAACGTGCTGCACAGGAATTGGCCACTCAAGAAAGACGGGCTCATGAGCGAGCCGTGCAAGAGCAGCAAGCTGCCTATCAACGCCAACAATACGAGCGTGAACAGTACGAGCGAGACCAAGCGGCTCGAGCGCAAGCCAATGCAAACACACCTTCCAACGCTCCAGCATCGCCTACGTATCCCTACGGTCAATCGAGTCCATTTCCCGGCGGCGGGCAAAGTAGCAATTTTGCCAACGCTGGTGCCAGTGATGCGAACGGCCGAACGTATGGGCAATCGTTTCCTAACGACGGCACCGCCGCTTCGGCAATCACCAATGCCAATGCCGACCCTCGCCTTTCCTCCACGGACGCAGCGAAGCTTCCACCGAACGGATGGAGCTATAATGCGTATGGGCGTCCCATCGACCGCGAAGGAAATGAGCTGGATAGCTATGGCCGCATCATCCCAACGCAATACACCAACACGACTCGCTTAGCCGACCAATCCGTTGGCAACACAACTCCGCCTCCGCGTGCCCCCGCCGGCTACGACTCGAATGCAAATGCCGTGGGTGCGAATCCTCCATCGCGAAACCCAGGTAACGCTGGCGGTTCGGGCTCCGGCCAAACGTTCACTTCGCAAAACCGCAACAACGCCGAGGACATTGGCTCCCCCTCGGACCTTGGCCGTCGCTACACCGACGCGGAAGCTCGTGAAGCCGCACTGGCAGCCGACCGAGCAGAATACTCACGAAACGGCGCGCCCGCTAAAACGGTTGCAGCTCAACCCTTATTTAACGGCTTGCTACTGATATCGATTGTCGGCAATGTTTACTTGGCGTTTTGGCTGAAAAATCTACGACATCAGTTTCACGATTTGGTGGCTGCGAAGCGAATGAGTCAAAACTCCGGTGCTCCCGTAGTCTAGTACCACTCGCCTTAAGTTCCGTCCGATTTTAAGGCGGCAAAGCTGAGCCGACAGGACTTGAGTGTTTTAGCACTGGGGGCATCGGATTTTTTCGGTTTTGCTCTTTCGCTAGCCTTCATAATTTTGCTAACGATAGGTTCGAAGCCAAAAGATTTGGCTAGTTTTCTCGCGAAGGATTGCGACCCATGAAACCGTTTGGCGTACGACTTGCCGCTGGTGCAATTACGATTTTGCTCGGAGCTCTGGCAGCAGCGCAAGCCCAAAAAGACCGTGGTGATCGCCACGAATCCGACTGGAATCTGGCGGCTGCAGCAGCCCCCGGCCAACTGCCGGCTCCCATCGTGGGTATCGAAGCGGATGCAACCGCAACAAGCGATGCAAGCGATCCCGCCGCAGGCCCCAACAGTCTATTGGCTCGCATGCCCGCTGGCCCGCTCGGCGACGTCGCCCCGATCA
>CAXBHV010001782.1:0-1694 GCA_963974855.1 uncultured Rhodopirellula sp.
TGAGGTATCGCTCGAAAGCGAAGTGTTAATGATTGCAGACACGCCTCCGGCACAGAGCAGAAAAACACATCGCAGAATTATCAGAGCCATGGATGGATCGTGGGTTGGAAGTCTTGTCGGAAAACGTGGAAACCGTTGTGGATACGTTTTCAGGCGAACAGCATCGGGGTGCAGTCGTGGGGGCGGAATAAATCGATCCCACCGACCGCAAGGAATGCCCATAGTGTAGATCGATCGACGGATCACACCCATGGGGTTGCGAGCAGCCAGAACGAAGTGTCGCGGTTGATGTATTTACAACCGTTAGTTTCGGTACGATCTGAAATCAGAATGGGTTTGCCAGGATAAGGCAGCTTGTGTCAGGGAGCGAGACATTCTGATCTCCGAAAGCAGAATCTGAAACATGAGTTCTCAGGCCCAGCCCTTTAAATCGCTACAAAGGGAACAACCGGCCCCTTTACGCTGCTCAATTCGGATGAGAACACAACCTGCGGTGAACGTGCGAGCTAAATTTCTTTGGTCTAATTCGTATTTCGTAGCTTCTCGCTTGGTCCTATCGATGATCTCACGCCATTTTCAGCCAGCCGTCTGCATTGCCTTCGTCCTGACACTGGGCGGATGTTCGGTCGAGCCAGAGCAAATCGAGCAATGGAGCGAATCGCTACGAAAATCGGGCGGGCTCACTGCCCCCACCGAACTCAAAGAGCCTTCACAATCTCTGGTCTCCGAAGTCCGTTTTCGTCCTAAATATGAAGAACGGGCCGATCCATTCCACTTCCCCAACGACCAACCGACGACCGTTGTCAAACGGGATTCGCGAGTTTCCAAGGCGACGCAACTCGAAGTTCTCGGTTTTGCTCAGCTGGATGTTCCCAAAGTCATCCTGCGGACAAAAGACTCGACAGTCACGCTAGCTGTCGGACAATCGCACTACGGATTGGAGGTGATCGAGATTCAACCACCTGCGGTCAAGCTGAAATCGGGCAACCTAGTGTGGACTGCAACGATGTTCGACCCCACCGTGTCCGAAAACTAATCGCTACAAGTAATACAGTACTAAACAGATCGCCAGCAGGATCGTGGCCCAGAACGTCATCGTACTGGTCGACCACGTACCGCCAAGAACGCCTTTATCGTTGAAATTACGATTCGCGGTGGAAAGGAAGCCTTTCAAAATCACCAGCCCATCGTCTCGAATCGACCGATCCAAGGCCCTAACCATCGACCGCGTCACCGACACGACAGCGGGAAATGCACGCCGATACACCCAATCGGTATCGAGATTGGTTGCCCGCTGCTCGGCGGGATACAGCCCCGACTTCATCAGAAAGACAAACGCTAATCCCGCAAACATCAACAACTGCAACTGCGTGACGACATGCGTCACCGTGTAGGGGTGATAGTCGATCTCAGGGTGCGGCAACATGCGATACAGCACGGGGTAGGCGACTCCGAGTGCGATACAAAAGAACGCCGCGATCGCCATCGCGACCAGCATGTTCGCCGGAGCTTCCTTGACTCGCTTGCCTGAATCGTGGGCAAAGAATGCGAAGAACGGGATCTTGATTCCCGAGTGCTCCATCACCCCCGCCGACGCGATTAGCAGGATAAACCACACCCAGAACTGATGCTCTTCGGCAGCAGCACTGATGATCATCGACTTGCTGATAAATCCGCTCAGCAGTGGGAATCCC
>CAXBHV010001783.1:0-1694 GCA_963974855.1 uncultured Rhodopirellula sp.
ATTCGGATTGCGATCGAACTCTGCCGCACCAACTGCTCAATCCGCTTGCGGTCGGTGTAGTGCAGCACGATGAAACGAGCATCTGAGGTGATCGATGCGATCTGCCACGCGGCGGCATCGAGTCGCAATTCGGCAAGTTCGAGCATCCGCTTGGCAGGCTCGGGAAGCATTCCGAATCGGTCTCGCAACTCTGTACGCACCTCTTTGATCTGCGACGCATTTTCAATCTTCGCGATCCGGCGATACAGATCGATCTTGTGTCGCAGATCGGGTACATAATCTTCGGGAAGATAGGCTTCCACCGGCAGATCGATATCGACTTCGGCCGACAATTTCGGTGGCAACTTCTGAGCTTGGCGAACGGCATCTTCGAGCAATTGGCAATACATCTCGTAACCGATTGCGGCAATATGGCCACTCTGTTGGCTGCCCAGCAGATTACCGGCCCCACGAATTTCGAGGTCACGCATCGAGATCGCGAAACCGGCCCCCATGTGACTAAACTCTTCGATCGCGCGAAGCCGTTTAGACGCCTCGGGGGTGAGATGCTTGTGCGGCGCGACCATCAAATACGCATAGGCTTGATGTTTATAGCGTCCCACGCGGCCTCGCAATTGATGCAGATCGCTCAAGCCGTAACGATCGGCGTCGTCGATAAAAATCGTGTTCGCATTGGGAATATCGATGCCGCTTTCCACGATCGTGGTCGCTAGCAGCAAGTCAAACTTGTGCTCGATAAAGTCCACCATTACGCGTTCGAGCTCGCCTTCGCCCATTTGGCCATGGCCGATCCCGATGCGGACTTCGGGGACGATACGGCGGATTTTTTCCGAGACGGTGTGCATGTCACCGATGCGATTGTGAATAAAGAACAGCTGTCCGCCGCGGTTTAGTTCTCGCACAATCGCGGTACGGATCATCTGATCGTCCCAGCGAGTCACTTTCGTTTCCACCGCCATCCGTTCGGCTGGCGGTGTTTCCAGGTTACTGATGTCGCGAACGCCAACGAGTGCCATGTGCAGTGTTCGCGGGATCGGCGTCGCGGACAGTGTCATCACGTCGACGTTGCTGTGAAGCGTCTTCAGCCTTTCTTTGACCGCAACGCCAAACCGCTGCTCTTCGTCGACGACAACTAAACCGAGGTTAGAAAAGTCCACATCCTTACTGGCCAAACGGTGTGTTCCCACGACGATGTCGACTTTGCCGCGGCGAATTTCTTTGACCGTTTGACGCTGCTCTGCCGCGGTACAGAAGCGGCTCAATTTAGCAATCTCGACCGGAAACTCGGCCATTCGCTCGCAAAAACTATGGTAATGCTGTTCGGCCAACACGGTCGTTGGCACAAGCACTGCGACTTGATAACCGCTGGTGACCGCTTTGAAAGCGGCCGACCTCGGTTTTGCCAAAACCGACATCACCACAGATCAGCCGGTCCATCGGCTTGGGCGTCTCCATATCCACCTTGGACGCATCGATCGCGGTGACTTGGTCGTCCGTTTCGATATAGGGAAAGCTGGCGTCAAATTGGCGTTGCCAAGCGGAATCCGAATCGAAAGCGATCCCACGGCGTGACGTTCGCTCGGCTTGCATTTCTAGCAGCTCGCTTGCCATGTCGGTGACCGCCGACTCAGCCGCTTTGCGTTGTCGTTGCCAGGCTTGGCTGCCGATTTTGGCAAGCCGTGGCTGTGTCTTCG
>CAXBHV010001784.1:0-1693 GCA_963974855.1 uncultured Rhodopirellula sp.
GCTGCGCCGCATTCCAGAGTGGGTCAGCGGTTTCGGCCGCTTCGAACTGGTCAAGCGTGTACAGCTCGTCCCGAGGATCACTCTCGTGCTTTCGCAGCGTTTTGACCGCCCAATCCGGCAGCGTGTCAAAGTGATCGTAAGTCTCGCTGTCGCGAAAAGTTCGATTGAAACTCATCTCACGCCACGTGATCAGTTGGTCCAACAACGCCTCGGCCGACTCGCTAGTATTCCAAAAGCCGTTGTTTTTTCCGTTGGGCTCGGACGCTTGGTCGGGCGTCCAATCTTCATGATCCAGGATCCGGTCGACTATTTCGTGAGCCGCGATGTGCCCAAAGTGCAGATGCGGACTGAGTCCCGTTGTCGCATTTTCATCAGGATGATTGCGATCTTCGTTGTAGCGAGAGAGATCGTTTTTGATGAACGCATTCAGCCGGGATTGGGCTTCTTTTGCACCCCCGCGAACCGTTTGACTTGGTTTGACGTCGTGGTCAATCGGAATCTTGTCGAGTCCGCCGGGCGACAGCAATGCGTCGATGTCTGCCGGGGGACAGCGTTTTGTGATCGCCGCAGGCAGCGTGTCGAGTCGCGGCAGCTTGACCCTCGATAATGGATCCGGTTTTGGCATTTCCAGCAGCACATCCAGAATGTTCTTTTGCATCCAGCGGCGATAGCTATGAGCGACGGTGAAGGTGCGATCGGGCATCCGCAGCGGCATCACCCCGTTGCTGTCCACTAATTCGAGACGCGCGGGAATTCGGTCTTTTACCGCCTTGATCATGTCTGGCAAAAAGAAACACGGATACTCGTCAGTGACAACGGTGCACGCTTTCTTGGCCAGCGTGTGCAATAGCGGACTTCCTACACCCGGCTTCGGTTCGACGTACGGGTAATAGGTCACCGGTTTTTTTGCCAATGCGGCAGCATTGTCACGCATGCCTTCGATGACGAACCGGTGCAGCCGATCGCTGGCCCAACGATAGCGAGTGCGAAGCGGCTCAAAGACGACGAGCGGCTTGCCGAATTCCTTTGCCCGATCGACTGCGTGCTGCAGTGCAAAGTTGTATCGGGTTCGCCGAAACGCGATCATCCAATACAGCACATAGTCGCCGTCTTCGCGTAGCGGATGAGTATTGGCGTCGCTGTGACGAATCTCGGGAATCAACATGCAGTGGTCACATCAAAAAGACAAAAAACGGGTCGTCGGACCGATTTCGATCGGCACGCCTTCCTATTGTTGATGCGAGGCAAGTTTAGCTTGGCAGTTCCGCAGCGGGTTTGCCACCTAACATCGCCGCGCTCAGACCGTCGACCGAACGCACATGCAAATCTCGCTGTGGGAAGGCGATCTCGATTTTGTGCTCGCGAAACGCGTCATCAATCGCGATATGCAGTTCGTGTTTCAGGCGGCGATAACTCGACACGCCTCCCACAAACACTCTCAGTTCAAAATTAAGTGTGCTGTCCCCGAACTCATTGAAAATCACCATCGGCGGCGGATCTTCCAGCACGGAGGTGTTCTTTTCGGCAACCTCATAAAGCAGCTTGGTCGTCAGGCGTGTGTCGCTTCCGTAAGCGACGCCAACAGAAGTTATCAGCCGTAAACTTGCATTGCTGAGCGTCCAGTTCACGAGATTGCCTGTTACAAATTCTTTGTTGGGAACCACCAATTCTTTGTTGTTCCAATCCAGGATGG
>CAXBHV010001785.1:0-1692 GCA_963974855.1 uncultured Rhodopirellula sp.
ACAATCGCCTCGACGTCCATCATCTTCGCCAGCCGCTGGAAATCCGATCCCGTAGTCGGCTCGCCATAGCTCGCCGAATATTGCAGCCACTGCGCCTTGGTGACACCAATCGGCATGACCTCGAACCCTGGAATCGCCTGCAGGGCAGCGTAATAGCTTTCGGACACCAATTCGGTATCGAGCGTCGGCTCGCTGCTCTGGTTAAAGAATGGCAGCACCGCGACCCGTTTCATTTGCGGAAACGGGTTGTGCAGCGATTCACGCTGGCGAGTGTCCGGAATCAACGAACAACCGAGCGAGCTAATCGCAAGGATTGTTAGCAGTAGGAACGAGCATAAGGGAGCGAGTTTCACGACATGTCTCGGCGCATCGATGGCGCACCCTGTCACTCCGCTCCCATTAGAGTGATCGGCGGATGTCCCCCGCTGACATGAGGAAATTGTCTGAAAAACGAGACAACCTTTTGCCTTGCGACGAATCGCCGCAAATACACGTGTTCACGTCGAATCGGCATCCGCGGAGGTTTACTTCTGAATGTAAACCGGAATGTAGTAGGTATGACGTGGTGCGTAACGGCTCGATGTCATCGGAATCGCGTTCCAACTCGGTCGCAGCGGCTCGCGGCCCATCCACAAATTGTACTCTTGGCGTGCAATCCGCTGCTGAGAACGGTACAGAGCACGAGCTTGGCGTAATTCTGCCGGCGTCTTTGGCGACGCCGTTTGACTCGCAGGTTGAGTCGCCTGCGATGGGAGATCTAGTGACTCAAACAGCGACACTTGTTCACTAAACGTCAGATCGTCTGCATCTTGGGCAGAGGAAGACTGGCCGTTAACGCAGAGAATTGCGACCATAACAAGCGAGAGCGGAAGGATGTGGCAAATACGCATGGATCACTTCACAATTTACGGGGGTTCAGCGGGTGGGACGAACCCATCCAGGGCTCCTTTGGAAAATCGGATTTCGCTGCGGCAAGAATTCAGCCTCACCGTTAAAACTGTCCCGAGTCACTGGATTTTGAGGCGGAATTGGAGGATTATTGGGGTCATCCCCTTCAAATTTGAAGAAAACTGAGTCCACTATGTAGGAACGAAGGTCGACGACGACCCTCGGGTTTTGGGAAACTAATCCTTTACGTGTCCGTTTTCCCGCAGAAACCTTTCCACCCCTTTCTTAGTCCGAGGATTTTTTCCGTGTCCACTCTCCGAATGATGATCCCCACCGCATTGGTTGCCGCTTGCTTGATGGTTGTTGCTGTTGGTTGCAAGCCTCCTGCCCCACCAACGATCAACATCGATACAGACAGCGCTGAAGTAGAAGGCGGTTCGAACACCACTGCCGCCGTTGAAACTCCAAGCAACACGACTGCTGCTGCGGAAACCCCAGCGGCCGCTGAAACTCCAGCGGTTGAAGAAGTCGAAGCTGAAGAAGGAACAAAGGAATAATCGCATTTGGAGTTCTCTCCATTAACGCGACCTGAATATTAGGACGTCTCTCCACAGCGGAGAGACGTTTTTTTTTGCGTCTGATTGAAGCGAAATATTGTTAGCGAGACAGCGTGGGGCACACCGCTGGTTCCTAGGTACAAGCGTTTTAGTTAGCCGTTTGGGCGAACGCTGTGATGCATTTTTACGCCATGTTTTATGGTGTTTTAACGTAGCGGAAGTCGTCAAGACTTTCGTTGAACGAACT
>CAXBHV010001786.1:0-1690 GCA_963974855.1 uncultured Rhodopirellula sp.
AGTCGATCGAGATGGGACTGTTCGCCCCAATGGCCCTCGTAATTATCGAAGTGAACTGTTCCCGAATCCGTGTCGCAGACGACGGGGTAACGCCAGCGAGGCAATTGCACGCAATATCCGGTCGCCTCGGCACTGAATAGTTTCACGGTTTGATGCACCGGTGCTTCAAGGCCAAATCTGCGGCACGATGACCGCAAAGCCTCCGGATCACGCACTTGTGCCTTGATCGTCACAATGTGTGACATCGATTCTCCTTTGTGAAAATGATTGATTGAATGAACTAGTTGCGATTGCTTTAACTTGGCGGTCTGTCTCCAATCCGTGGAGGTTCTTTGGATCTGTCGCGATCCGCGTGGTCACGAATCGTGATCAGCTTTGGAATCGGCGAACTAATTTCTTCGAGCAGAAGTTCGGCAATAGCTGCGTTCTCATCACCCTGGTCACTGCGGCGCAATACCTGCCAAGCGATCAAGAGCGGAACGGCGCAAGCGATCATCAGCCCCACGGCTTTGATGGCTTCAGCAATCACCGGGACGCGATTTTTTGAATTGGCGACATCACGGCGGTCAAGTTCCAGCAAGTCTCGTTGCCTCCCGAGTTCAGATCGTTCCGACTGAACATCTCGATGCAGACCGATTATGTCCTCGCGTGCGGCGGCATCGGATTCTACTAGCCGCTTGGTTCCTTCAGCGACTTCGCGGTGAAGATCGGCGTTTCGCAATTCCTGCGCCGCCTGCCTTTCAAGATTCTTTTCGGCCTGATCGGCCAGTCGTTTGTTTTCGTCGCCCCGACATCCCACGATGACGAGAACGACGACGGTCACGATCAAGACCATCATCTGTTTTGGCATGTTGCCTCCATTGTTCAAGAATTCGATTGAGAATGGCCTGCAGCCCGAGACGCAGACGACGTTCTCGCGACAATCTGAGCACCGCAATGAGCAATGCGACGCTGAGAGCCATTGTGAACATGTAAGCGATAAGCACCTCCTTTCGATGGTAAAGAGATAAACATATTGAGGATGCTGGTAGATTTCCCTCACTACATATGACGCATTTTGGTCACGAATTTAGGTGAATGCCTTCGCGTGCAATGGCTAGGAGTTCCCTCAAGTTATATGACGCATTTTTTGTTTTAATTTAGCTGTTCTTAGAACGATTTCCCTGGAATCGTACAACTGGGACACGATCTTACCTGCAGCACACCTTGGCCATCGACATATCGATAGCTACCTGCTCCGTTACAACGAGGGCATACACGCGCACGCTCAAGCGATTGTTTGAACCTCTGATACCGAGGATCACTTTGCTCACGCCGTTCTTGCTCCATCGCTGCGCATGGTAGTGCTCCCATGAATTCTGCGGCGGCACGATCAGCCTCCGCCGCGGGCACCTTGGGCTTCGTTTTCATTACTTGCGATGGGCTTGAAGCTGTCGATCGAGATTGGGGCTGGGATGTCCGTGTTTTCGTTTCAGCTTTGAAGGTCGCGGTCTTTTGCTGCGGAGCTGAAATCGTGGGTTTGGTCTTTGCTTCCACCCCTGGCGTTTTGGTAGCGACGGTCGATTGGCCTGACTCTGTCGGCGTTCGCGTAAAAGCTCGAACGACGATTCAGCGACTGGAACAGCCGACGATTCGATAGCTACACGAATTCCATCACCTTATATGACGCAAAAACACCGTCAATTTAGCT
>CAXBHV010001787.1:0-1688 GCA_963974855.1 uncultured Rhodopirellula sp.
GAAGCCAAGTACGGAACGATCGGATTGCCGCTGCCCGAGACCGAGTGCCGGATTGTCGACCAAGAATCGGGAGGCGATGACATTGGCGACGAACAGGTTGGCGAGCTGATCGTTCGTGGGCCGCAGGTGATGCTCGGTTACTGGAACGATCCCGAAGCGACGGCAAACACCATTCGCGACGGATGGCTGTATACAGGCGATTTAGCGATTCGGCACGGCGATGGATTGTTCAGCATCGTGGGACGCAAAAAAGACTTGATCATCACTTCGGGATTCAATGTCTACCCGTCCGAAGTCGACTCCGTATTGCGAGAAGCTCCCGGCGTTCGTGACGCAGCGGTTGTCGGGTTTTCGGATCCGCAACGTGGTGAAGTCGTCAAGGCGTTCGTCGTGATGCAGGATAAAGCAAAATGGGATGAAGACGCATTGCGCGAGCATTGTCGCACGCGTCTTTCCAAACATAAACAGCCTCGCGTCTACGAGCAGTGTGTTGATGATTTGCCAAGAAATTTCTTGGGCAAGGTCGTGCGTCGCAAATTGCGTGAGTGAGACATCCTGTTTGATCTTGGAACTACATCAGAGTGTGAATGGAAAAAGGAGACTAAATCATGGAACCCATTGCGATTGTCGCCGGAGTGCGAACGCCGTTTGCAAAAGCGTTCGGTACGCTTGCTGATGTTTCGGCAGTTGAGTTGGGACGGATTGTCGTCACCGAAACGCTTAGGCTGTGTGATCTAACTCCGGAATCGGTCGACGAAGTGATCATCGGCAACGTCGCGGGACCTGCGGACTCTGCAAATATTGCGAGGGTCATCGCGCTGAAGAGTGGCGTGCCGATGGATCGCATCGCCCATACCGTGAACCGCAATTGTGCATCCGGCATGGAATCGATCTTGCAAGGTTGCAGTATTCTTAGCAGTGGTCGTGCGAAAACGATTGTTGCAGGCGGGACCGAGTCGATGTCTCAGATCCCTTTGCTGTACAGTCGAAGAGCAACGGAGGCGTGGATGCGAGTCGCGCGGGCGAAGACGCTTCCGCAACGAATCGCAGCATTTGCTGCATTCCGCCCGAAATATTTCAAGCCGGTCGCGGGAGTTGAACTGGGACTGAAAGATCCGGTATCGGGATTGAATATGGGCGAGACGGCAGAGGTGCTCGCTCACGATTTTGCAATCACGCGAGCTCAGCAGGACGAGTTTGCCTTAGCGAGTCACCACAAGGCGGCTGCGGCTCAAGAAAAATGTTTCCTGTCAGGCGAAATCGTCGAGGTTCCGCTGTCGCGTGGCAAGCCGCTGGACAAAGACAACTGCATTCGCCACGGGCAAACGCTCGAGCAGCTCGCCAAACTGAAACCGATTTTCAAACGCGGTGGGTCCGTGACTGCTGGGAATAGTTGTCCATTGACCGATGGCGCGGCGGCGGTGGTGTTATCCGCCGTCAATAACCTTGATCGTTTTTCGCGTCCGCCACTGGGGTACATCACCGCAGCAGCGATCGCTGGATGTGATCCGAAACGCATGGGACTTGGCCCGGTTTATGCAACGGCAAAGCTGTTGCAGCAAACGGGGATGTCGTTAGCGGATTTTGAACTGATCGAAATCAACGAAGCGTTTGCGGCGCAAGTGATCGGTTGTGATCGTGCAATGCAATCGAAGTCGTTTGCTGAAAAAGAACTATCGCGTCACACC
>CAXBHV010001788.1:0-1687 GCA_963974855.1 uncultured Rhodopirellula sp.
GGCCGCTCACGCGCGAGCGGCTCACTAAATCAACAGACCACTAGCCAGGATCGCGTAATGAATATGACCGACTTGAGTGCGGAGCCTGCGGCGACTCGGCATCTGACGGACGCACAAAAAGAGCAACTCAGTGTGCTGTTAGAACAATACATGCTGGGGCTCGAAGACGGGCTGCCGCCGACCGTCGAGCAATTGACGATCGATGATCCCGATCTGCTTGAACCGCTACGTTACTGTGTTGCGGGGCTAGAGAATCTGCATCGCTTGGCCGCGGGCATGGGGGTCGTCTATCGTGCCACTCAACGTTCGCTCAAACGCACCGTCGCGATCAAACTTTTGCCGCTGCCATCCGTTCTAGATTCGCGGCAAATCACTCGTTTTCAACACGAAGCCGAGGCAGCGGGCGGCTTGCAGCATCCTCATATCGTGCCGGTGCACGCTGTTGGCTGCGAGCGGGGTGTTCACTACTTTGCCATGCAGTTCATCGACGGAATGTCGGTGGACGAGATCATCTTGAAGCGTAGCCTTGAATTCCAGCTTGAAGATCAAGTCGAAGCGTCAGGTAAATCGGCCGACGCCCCGTGGCGCACGGCGGTGATGCAAGCCATCCAAGCCGCCGAAGGTTTACACGCAGCCCATGAATTCGGAGTTGTCCATCGCGACGTCAAACCGTCAAACTTGATCGTCGATCAAAACGGAAAATTGTGGGTCACCGATTTTGGCTTGGCGAGAGTTCAAAGTGACGTGTCGCTGACTCAGTCCGGTGACATCGTCGGCACGATGAAATACATGAGCCCCGAACAAGCACGGGGCGAATCCGCGATCGTCGATGGTCGCACCGACGTGTATTCGCTGGGGGCGACGCTGTACGAGATGCTAACGCTTCGCCCTGCACACGACGGCGACGATGCACCTGCGATCCTTCGTAACATCGAAAACGACACGATTGTGCCGCTGCGGAAACGATGCCCCTTCTTACCACGCGATCTGGAGACGGTGATCTCTAAGTCAATGGCAAAGAACAGAGACGGACGCTACGAAACCGCAAAAGAGTTTGCTGACGACCTCCGACGCGTTCTAGCGAATGAACCCACGATCGCCAGACCACCGACGGTACTGGACCGGGTTGCCCGATTCGCCAGTAAACATCGCCGCAGCGTTGCCGTTACCATGTTTGTTGGTGCGTTTGCGATGGTCGGTTTCGCAATCTTTACAGCGATTTTAGCGGCTGAAAAACGGGTTTCGGATGCCAATGGGGCTCGCGCGACCGCCAACGAAGTCCGTGCGACTCGAAATGAACAAATTGCCCGCGAATCGATTGATCGACTTGGCACCCAAATGGCCGAGTTGTTGTCCGACATCCCCGCCGCTGCGCCGGTTCGTCGCCGACTGCTCGGCGAAACACTCGCCTATTACAAACGGTTCGCCAGCGAAGCGGCCGATGATCCTGAGTTAAGACAACAGCTCGCAATCAGCTATGGGAAAATCGGTGAATTTGAAAGTGAGCTAGGTGCAGGAGAAGACTCAATCGCGGCGCTCGAGCAATGCGAACAGCTCTATCACCAACTTGCCAACGAATCGTCTGCGGATCCGTCAGTACAATTGAAGTGGTCGATCAGCCAGAACAACCTTGCCGAAAAATTCGCGAACAATAGATCACTTGATCAAGCAGCCCATTGGTTCGGCA
>CAXBHV010001789.1:0-1684 GCA_963974855.1 uncultured Rhodopirellula sp.
CAGCCACTTTTGGGAGGTAAGGTTATTCAGATTTCGTTGATGAGGTACGCTTTCATCGGATGAACCTCTTTTTGTCGCTTTGGCTAAACAATTTCCATGGTATCTCTCGCACAAAGACTGCTCCTCGCCGCCTTGCTGATTTCACAACTACTCAGCTGCGTCGGTTGCCAACCGTCTTCCAAAGTGGCGCCGCAGGCCCAAGCTGAACGTGAATTGACCACGGTCGCGGAAGAGGATACTGAGGCGGACTCGCAGCAGACGCAAGATCACTCCTCGGATCCAGTCAGCGAGATGCGGCGGGCGATGTCAGCGGGCGACTGGAAACTTGCGGACCAGTTTTCGGAAAAAGCGTTGATCGCCCAACCCAATGACCCAGCACTTCTAGCAGAGGTCGCGCGTGTGATGGCCATGAACCAGCGCCGGCGTGAAGCCGCACTTCTGATGGTCGAAGCGACCGTCTTGGCCCGCTATCAACCGGAATCGCAAGTCAACTTCACAGTTCAAGCTCTCATCGATGTGGGCGAATTATACGTCGCGATTGACTTGCTCCAGCAGGCGGTGCAAGTCGATCCCGAAAACGCCAAACTCCGCCGACAACTGGTCGGTTTTTTGGGTGAAGCACTCCGCACGCAAGAGATCCAACCGCACTTGCTCGAACTGATTCGCCAGCGACAGTTCGATATTCCGCTGTTGGTGACCGTCACCGAAACATCGTCGCGACGATTTCTCGATAACTTCGCCGACATGTTGTTGCAACGCAAACCAGCGGATCGCCGCGTGCGACTGAGTGAAGCTTACGAGCGGTTTAGTGAACTTGATTTCGATGCGTCGGAAAGTATCCTCCTAGACATTCTTGAGCACCATCCAGACTTCACGTCGGCACAGACGCTCTATGGCCATGTCTTGGTCAAACAGCGCAGGTTTGACGAGTTCACCCAGTGGGTTGGAAACGCGTCGGCTGAAAGCTGTCATGCCTACTGGAAGGCAACACAGTGCAACCCCAATCTGGGCGTCGCTTGGTCGAATCTGGCGCAGTCGTTGGGATCGATGGCGGAGTCTGACGCTCCGACTAGCAACAATATTACCGACGAACAGTTGCAAGATATTGGTCAACGCATCAATCAGCTTGTCGAGCTTCACACTCGTTTTTTCGACTTCAATGATCGTGGTCGTCAGAGCCAACAAGGTGCTGTGACGGTTGCCGGGTGTCTGATGAATCTGGGGCGTAACTGGGAAGCCGAAGCTTGGCCCGCAGCCGCCACAACGCTAACTCAGGAACCATCGCAAGAACTCTCGCCCCTTCGCGAAGAGATTCTCAAGCGGCTGAAGCAGGATGCAAGCTGGCAATCCGAACGAGGACAATTGGCGCTCAGCATGAACCTGAATGATTTCCCGTCGGTGGATGTGAGCAGTGATTCGATTAAACGGACGCGTGAAAAGGTTGTGCCCGCGCGTGCGTCAACCGATCACTTGCGTCTTTCGGACCAGAGCAAACAATGGGGGCTGGAGTCGATCGGCGGTGAAAACAATCCCGACGAAGACGGCCTAGCACCCCTGATCCACACGAATGGTGTTGGCGGTGGTGCGATCGACTATGACTTGGACGGGTGGCCGGATTTGATTGTAATGGGCGCCGGCGGCACGATGCTGCGAACCGATTCGAAACCCAACGATTTACTGCGAA
>CAXBHV010001790.1:0-1681 GCA_963974855.1 uncultured Rhodopirellula sp.
CAGTGGTTGTCGCTCTTGCCCCGCACCACTGGCGCGTGGATCCCAAGCTCCATCGGCTCGTTGGTTTATGGTCAGAAACTTGAGTGCAGCAGCCACCGCCGCCTCTGTTTCCAAATTGCCGCCGGTTTCGATCAGGGCTTCGGTTTTCGCTCGTCCAACACGATTAGCGAAATCATTTTCTTCGGCTCCTGCGACGAAAGCGCGATCGGCGGTCGATGCCGAAACGGGCACCGCTTCGACTTGTCGCGAGGTCGGCTCCGTGCTAGCGACGACCGGTTGTGGCATAGGTTCAGCCACCGGATCCATCGGCGGCGTGTCCGCCGGTGGCGTCTGAGCCACTTCGGTAATCGGTTTCGTTTCTGGTTCGGGCTCGAACAATTTTTGAAAGTCGGCGTCCAAGCTATCCATCATCGAATCAACGGCGGTCGTCGACTCGGCCACAAGCGATGGGGGCACGGGGGATGGCGGAACCTCAGCTTCGCTTGCATCTATTATGAGCGAATCTGGTTGATCGCTGTCCGCTTCCGCTACGTCTTCGACTTCCACGAGCGAGTCGGCCAAATCGGAAACGGGCAACGGAGCGATGGTGGGCTGATCTGCGGCCTGGGAATGATCTTCGCTCTGCATCTCGGGATCAAACGACGAGAACTCGATATCTTGGATCCCAATCGTATCATCGGAATCAGGATGGCTTTCGGCAGCCCCACCCGTTGGCTTTGGCAAAAATGGCACCAAGAACAACAAAACCAGGTGCAGCACGACCGAGCCGATCAAGCAGATGATTCCAGCCTGGCGGCCATGTCGTTTTTGTCGCCGAAACAGCCAAATCGTCACCAGCAACAGGGCCACCGCCACCGCAGCGACGGCGTACACCAACCGTCGATCCGCCCACAGCGAATACGTGGTTTGCAGCGCGATTAGCGATCGGTTTAACGAAAAGGAAAGCACGTCTTCACCGTCGAGGAATCGAAGTATCAGTCTTTGCTTTCATGTGGGAGAAAAGGGTTTGTCGGCTATCGAAACAGCGACGACAAAGCAGTCGGTCCCACCGGTTGCTTAGCGTCGGGTGCTTTTCGCCGACAATCCGACTTGCTGGACACCACTGCTGCGAACCGCGTGCAACACTTCGGCCACTTGTTGAAAAGAGCTTTCGCCATCGCCGCGGACCGCGACTTTCAGTGCCGGATAATTCGCATGTTGATTGCGAAGCGTCTCCGACAACTGTGCAATCGTCACCGGCGTCTCGTCGAGCGTCAGTGAACCATCAGTGGCCACCACGACGACCCGCTCGTCAGGCACCCGCGTCATCGAACGCAGATCGCCCACCGAAGGGACATTCACATTAATTCGGCTTTCTGCCTCGCTAAATTTACTGCCGACCATAAAAAAGATGATCAGCAGAAAGACGACATCGATCATCGGCGTCAAATTGATCGTCGCATCTTCCGCTCGTTCGTGTCGAATTGCCATAATTTCACTCGATAAAACGTTCTGTCATCTTCACTGTGGGATAGGCTTCCAGCCTGTCATCAGCATGAGTTTTTAGTTCAATGCCTGGAGGTCGTGCAGTTTTTGTGTTGTTTGAAGTTCGTCGTTTAGCCGTTCTTACCAACGCAGTGAAGCATTTTTTGTAGCTACCTTCGCCAGAAGGTGGTGACGCGAAGTCCGCGGCAACCATCGA
>CAXBHV010001791.1:0-1680 GCA_963974855.1 uncultured Rhodopirellula sp.
CGCGTGGATCTCGCTCATCGACTGCGGGAGATCGTGGATGTGCACGCCGCGATCGATATCAGCGATGGGTTGTCGCTGGATCTCGATCGTCTGTGTGCCGCCAGCGGAGTGGGTGTCGAGCTGAATATTCCAGCGATTCCGATTCACGACGACGCGATCATGTTGGCCGAGAAAAGTGGCTGCACGCCGTTTGAACACGCCTGGAGTGACGGCGAAGATTTTGAGTTGATCATGACGATGAGCCAAGCGGATGCGGACAAGGTGCTGGCGATGGACCATGAGTGCGAGATCACTCAAATCGGCACGATCCTGGGCCGAACCGGACTTTGGAAACGAGTCGGAGCAAAACTGGTACGGCTCTCACCGCAAGGCTAAAGCCTGATTCCCCCCTCCCCATCTCCCGCCATCCTTCCCTCCGGTGCTTTTCTATGAATGCTTCGCTCAGCCGCTTCGTCGCCCTGTTAATCGGAATCGCGTGTTTCGGGGTTCAATCACAGGTCAGTGATGCCAAGGAAGCGGTGTCAAAGAAGCAACCCAAACTCAACGTGCTGTTCATCATTTCGGACGACCTCACCTCCACCGCATTATCTTGCTACGGAAACACGGTCTGCCAGACGCCGAACATTGACGCGTTGGCCGCACGAGGGACTCGGTTCACGCGAGCGTATTGCCAAGGCACTTATTGCGGGCCCTCGCGAGCATCGTTTATGTCGGGCTACTACCCGCATGCGACGGGGGTGCTGGGCTACACGAATCCACGGCCGCAAATTGGTGACCGTGCGATGTGGTCACAGTACTTTAAGGACCAAGGTTACTATGCCGCGCGGGTGAGTAAGATTTTTCATATGGGCGTGCCAGGCGGGATCGAAAAAGGGGGGAACGAAGCCGATGACGAACTCTCCTGGACCGAACGATTCAATAGTCCTGGGCCTGAATGGAAAGCCCCGGGCGACGGAGAAACACTCGAGCGTAATCCCGCCGGCAAAAAACCGGTGGTTGGTGGCAACACGTTTGTGGTCGTCGAGGCGGATGGAGACGACAACGTCCACAGCGATGGCAAAACCGCCGCCAAAGCAGTCGAGCTGATTGGGCAACACAGCGACGAACCGTTTTGGCTAGGCGTTGGTTTTGTTCGCCCTCATGTTCCCTTTGTCGCGCCGCGTCCTTATTACGAACCGTTCAAACCGTTCGATACGATGTCGCTACCCGAAAAAGTCGAAGGCGACTGGGACGACATTCCCAAAGCCGGCATCAATTACAAAACCAGCGTGAACATGCAAATGGATGTTCGTCGTCAAAAGAAAGCGGTCGGTGGTTACTACGCATCGGTCGCGTTCATGGACGCTCAAGTCGGCAAGGTGCTCGATGCCCTTGATGCCTCGGGACAGCGAGACAACACGATCGTGATCTTCACCAGCGACCATGGCTACCATCTTGGCGAACACGACTTTTGGGCCAAGGTCAGCCTGCGAGACGAGTCGGCGTCGGTGCCGCTAATCATCAGCGTTCCTGGCAAACAGCCGGCCGTGTGCGAAAGTTTTGTCGAACTGATTGACCTGTATCCAACGACCGCGTCACTTTGCGGGATGCCGGTTCCCGAGCGTTTGCAAGGCAAGGACATCTCGGCGATGCTGGATGATCCGAGCGTCACGGTTCGCGATGCCGCCTTCAGCGTCGCAC
>CAXBHV010001792.1:0-1680 GCA_963974855.1 uncultured Rhodopirellula sp.
CGTCGTCCGACGGCTCGAAGGGGTCGTGATCGCGAGAGACTACTCGCTGCTGGAATACAACATTCCACGCGCCAAACTGGCCGATGCTGAAAAAATCACTCCCGGTTTCAAATCGCCCACCGTCAACGCACTCGAGGACAAAGATTGGTGCAGCGTCCGCGTGATGGTTCAGCGAAAACAGGTGATCGACGCGATGGAACAGCTCGAAAAGCTCGGGGCCTCGGCAATCTTTGAAACCACGCTGTCCAATTGCCGGCTGTAGTGGCCATTTCGTGACTTTTGCGTTGAAACCACTCTAATCACTCTGAACACCGATCATCATGTCCCAATCCAGCGAACTACCAATCCAAATCGACGTTCAAACCGTTTCCGAAATGTTGAAACAAGGCGACGACTTTCTGTTGCTTGATGTTCGCGAACCGAACGAGTACGCGGTTGCCAAAATTACCGGCAGCACCTTGTTGCCGCTCAGCGAGATCGGAGCCCGGGTGCATGAACTCGAAGAACACAAGGACCGCTTGATTGTCGTTCATTGCCATCACGGCGGACGCAGCTTGCAAGTGACCGAAGCCCTGCGTAGCCGCGGCTTTGACAAAGTCCAAAACATGGACGGTGGCATCGACGTGTGGAGCCAACAAATCGACCCGTCGGTAAATCGCTACTAAGACTTGTCAGCGTAACAACGCTCGTCACGAAACTCGCCAAGAGTTTCGGATTGCAATTGCTATCAATTCCAAACTAAGCGGCCGGCACTCCTCCCAAGCCGCCCCATTTGCCAGGACCACCAGATACTGCGTGAATTGCCCACTAAATGTCTCTTTACCGACAAGGGCTCAGGGCGTTATCATCGCCAGCATTAGTCGCGCAAAAGTGGTCTTGTCCAAGATGATTTAAATCTTTTTTTGAATCGTTGATGGTGCACACGCAAGGCCCTTCGCGGTCGTTTTTTTGCACTTGTTCAAGGATTGAAGCAATGGGCGGAGTCCCCGTGCTACTGCTATTCGCCGCAATCGGAGTCACCTATGGCTGGCAACCCGATGGCGGTGGAGGTGTCGAGTACATCATCCAAGTCCCGGCGGATCAGCTCGATCGGCTGCAGGAATCGGGTGAGGTGACCAGCGTCATTGACCCTCAGGTTCAAGGACATGTCAGTCGTGTCGTGATACGTGTGGGCAACCAGCGGTTGCCTCGTGAGACTCCTTCTGCAATCTCGCAACTCCGTCACGAAGTCCCCGTCACTAACGGTGGGACAAATTCTGCAATCGTGGAAACCCAGACGCGGCGTGATCGGAACCTAAACGCATTTGACGCCAGCGACCAACAACCGATCCCGATTCCGCAAATGACGGCGAATTCGCAAGTGCAGCCGATCCCCGGTTTGCACGGCGCACAAAACAAATTGGCCGGGATTCCTGCGGGGATTACAGCCCAAGCGGAATCGATGATGAAGCCCGACGCCAGCAACCCAGCCGCCGGTCCAGGATTCAGTTTCCCCAGCTCTGCAATCCCCAAATCGCTACAAGAGGCAGCGGGAAACACCGCAGCCAACGTCCGTGACGGTTTGAACGACGCCGCCCGAGACCTCGGTAGCAGCACGCGTGGGGAACTTGACGCTGCGATGAATCGCGCCGCACAAAAGGCTGAGGAAAGCGCAGCCGGACTAGTCGACCGCGCCGGCAA
>CAXBHV010001793.1:0-1680 GCA_963974855.1 uncultured Rhodopirellula sp.
TGCGAAGGTTCCGAAGAGGCGATTCGCGAGTTCACGCAACTCGACTGGACCACCACCGCAGCGATCAGCCTATTGGGCGTGGTGCCCGTATTTCAAGGTTTTAGCCCTGATTTGATGCCTAACATCGTGCAATACCGCAGCGAGCAACGGGTCGCTGCGATGCGATATTTGAAAGCGGGCCGCGATCGACTGGTCAGTGAGCATTCGCAGTTGTCTAGCGATCAAATCTCGTGTGACGTCGTGGAAACCGATCATGTCGGCAACGCGATAATCGAACGACTCGAAGAAGAAAAGAGCGATCTGATTGTGATCGGCGATTCGCATCGCAGTCGCATCAGCCGCATGCTGCTGGGCAGTGTGTCACGATTCGTCCTGCAACACGCCCATTGCAGCATGTGGATCGCACGCGACAGAAACGCAGTGAAGGTTTGACGGATGACGTAGCGAAAGTCGCCAAGACTTTCGGCGGATTGGATTTCGAACCGAAACTCTTGGCGAGTTTCGCTACTTCCACATTAGCTTACGCAAACCGGCTTGCGCCCCAGACTTCATTACGACTGGGCGGTACCAAGCCAGGCTTGGCGGGGTTCTGGTAGAGCAGCGATTTGATCTTCTCTTCCGATCCTGAAAAGTCGTCATCGCGATCATAGTGCCACCGTTCGTGGTGGGGCAACCACTCGTCGGCAAGCGGCCACGGGTCAAATGGGTTGTAACCGAGATCCTGCTGTAACTTGGATGAGTCCATCGTCACATCGCCGGCGCGTGGCGGCATCGGACCGGCCTCGTGTCGCAGCGCCTTGTGCAGCAGATCCGGATCGTAACCGCCCACACGATTAACGACTTGGCCAATTTGATACAACGTCAAACGTCGAGGCCCACCGGCGTGATACAGACCGGTGAGTGGTTTGTCCAACAGAGTGGCGAACAATCCGTTCATGCAATCGGTATAGGTGGGCGTCCGCACTTCGTCAGTAAAGAGCGTCGCCGGTTTATTTTGCTTGAACCGTGACGCAATCCAGTCGATTGCACCTGCGTGCTCATTAAAACTGATCCCCATCGGCAACGAGATACGAAGCACGCATGCATTGTCACATTGCGAGAGCACCACGCTCTCGGCTTCAACCATTTTAGCGCCATACACGGTCACGGGATCGGTCGCGTCTTGTTCGTCATAGCTTCCGCCGTCGCGGCCAGCGAACACCAAGTCAACCGACAAATGGATCACACGCGCATCGTGCCGGACGGCCTCGGCGATCATGTTCTCGGCACCGACGACATTCACTCGATGTGCCATGTCGACATTCAATTCACACGATTTCAACCGACAACAACCACCAAAGTTCAGTAGGCTGCGAAATTGATATTGGTCCCATAACCGGGCCACACTGTCGGCGTCTTCGGCGTCACAGGCGACGATGCCGTCGCCCGAAAGTGGCCACATATTGGATTGACGAACCCCGATCACTTGATCGCCATACAGGTCCCGAAAGTAATGGAACGCGTTGTATCCTGGCACGCCTGCGATCCCGCTGACCAACATCGGCAGCGGCGGTGGAGCGTCGTTTTCGTAGTGGGGGTCCAGCAAATCCATGAACTTTGTTTCGTCGTATGCGTCAAATTGTGGCCAAGGGTGCCCTTGTCACTCGCGGGCAGCGACAAGTATGGTTGAAATGAAGTTTG
>CAXBHV010001794.1:0-1677 GCA_963974855.1 uncultured Rhodopirellula sp.
TTATCTTTGGGACTGGGGGTATCCGAGCCAGGATCTCCGGGACTGGGCTTCTTGCCACCGTCCTGTTTCCCCGGACTTCCTTTTTTGTTGTCACCCTCGGCCGCAGCACCTGGCGGAGCGCCCTTTTGGCTGGCGTTTCCCTGGATTTCCTTGCCCTCTGCGTTCTTGTCTTTTGCAGTGACTGCGGCACCCTCTTTCTTTTTCCCGGCCGCTTCGTCGCCGTGCCCATACTCGCTTGCCGAAAGATCGTCGGGGCTGCTAGTGAACTCCGGCAAGTCGAACGACGCGAGAACTTGCCCTGGCATCGGAGCGAGGTACGAGACCAAAAGTATCATGCTGATGATCGCCAACCCGCCAGTGATCCATCCCACCGAAACATTGTTCGGCATATCGACACCGCGTTGCCGCAGGTAACGCCGCAGTCCTAGAAAACTGGTGGTCACCAGCAGCGAAAAGCTCGAGAACAAGTAGACAGCCAGTAACCACATCGCACGACTTGATGTCCCAGGATCACTACGCAGAAAAAATTGCCCTAACCCAAATAACGGCAACGCCGCCAGGGCGAGATACATCACCGTGCGCCCGGGCTGATGAGCGCCCCGTTTGGCTTGAGGTGTCTGGGCCTTTGTGATCGGCTCTTCGTCGGTTGCGGTTGACGCCGTGTCACGCGAGGGATGGTTCGCATCGAGTTGATTGCGAACAAAGTGACCGCCCGTGTCCATCAGTCCTTGTCCGCTGGCGTCAACCGAATCATCGATTAGCGTGCAGTCGTGGACAATTCGATCCGCCAAGAACGCGATCAACACTAACATAAAGATGCTGAAGACTGGTGAACCCACAAATCGCATCATCGCCAAAAAGGTGACAGCACCCAAGACGCAGAGATAGCCCATTGCATAACTGCGGTCACGTTGGATCGCAATCCGCGCGACGCTGACGACGCCCATCGTGTACATGAACAACGTCCACGAAACACGCTCGGGATAGCCACCGTGATACAAGACGAGCATCAAATAATTGGCGAGGCTATTGATCATCAAAAAGATCAACAGCGGCGCGACGGCGATGGCAGCGTAGTCGGCCAAAGTCTTCGGTGCGGTCGTCGTTGCCATCTTCAAATGCCGTACGTTTTTTAAGAGGCAGTGCCGATCAGCGTCAACGCTCGCTCGGGACCTCTGCCCTGTGACGCAACCATCTTCGGCGATCACTCGATTAGACACTAAATCAATTCGAGTGCTTAGACGGGCAGCGTGCAAAACCTAACGTTCCGTCAGGTTTCCTATGCTCTTCGAATCGGATGGACTTTAATCCGAGGATGCTTTTGAGTGAGCTGCATTCCAGCGTTGGATTGCTGGAGCAATCGAATTCATCGGCACCCACTTGCCTTTGGTTTTGCTGCTTAGCAACAACGTGTCTGGAGCAATCTTTCCTTCATCGATCAGCTGAAGCAAGTCCGCTTCAGAAATGGGCCCCATGCGTCGTGTTTTGCGCAGCCATCCACTTGTGATGTAGTACCATCCCGCACCCATGCGTTCACCTCACCATTAACATTGCCCTGGCAACAATCCCGTTGCCAATTTTCCCGCCCCAGATCCCACGTCAAAAATCAATCGACTTTGAAACGCTACAGCTAAGCAAAGTCAACCATCTTCTTCGCAAGATGTGCGCAAACCGTGC
>CAXBHV010001795.1:0-1673 GCA_963974855.1 uncultured Rhodopirellula sp.
ACCACTTTCACAGTGGCGATGTTGTCTTTGACGGCGTCGGTTTCACAGCAGTAGTCCCATGGGGTTGGACAACCTTCGTCGGGTGCACAATAAGGCACTTTGGCATCGACAATCGTAAACGCGGCCAGACCCTCGACGAAAGGCTTGCTTGAGCCGCCGATCAGTCCCACCAGCGTGACCGCTTCGTCGTCTTTTACGCTTTGGCGAGCATCGCCGACCGCCATCGCACCCTCAGGCTCCGTGGCGCTGATGTATTGTGAATTCCCCGCTGCATTCGCATCGGGTTGTGCCGCAGTTTCGGCTGCAGGATTGCAACCAGCGACGAGCAAACATAGACCTACCAAACTAAACATCAATTTCATTTCAAACCTTTCAATCTCTTTGAAAAAACAAACACTTGTTAAATGGACTTTAAACTTGTCGCGACCTCGGCCTTCAGTGCCTTGATCGCGGGCGGCAGCGCTCCTAGCACGCCTAACAACAAACCCACCCCGCATCCGATCAGGATGGCCACGCTATCGATCCGTAGCGTGAACGCTCCCATCGTGAATCGCACGGCCATGCCGTTGAGCATCGTCAATGCAAACGCACCTGCCAGTAGCGAGCCCGACGCGGCCAGCAGTACGCCTTCTTGAATCAAGCTGATCAAAATCGCACGTCGCCGAAATCCGATGGCTTGCAGAGTCGCTAATTCTCGGACTCGGCCCGCCACGGCGCCATACATCATGTTCAACCCCGCAAAAATTCCTGCAGCAGAAACCAGTACAACCACGAACCACGCCAACAAGCGGACCGGTTTGTAGTGTTGTTGCAGCGTTGCGTAGTAATCGGTTTCGCGGATTGCACGCAGTTCCAAATCGGTGCGTTCTTTACAGAACAGTTCGACTTCGGCTGGGGATGACCCAGGGGAAAGCAGCATCGCAACCAGACTCAAGTCTTGGCGTTTGGTTGCGATTTGGAAATCTTCCAGCTTGCACCAAATCTCGGATTCGTACGCAGCACCTCCGGCTGCGAATTGGCCGCTGATTCTCCA
The DNA here is from genome assembly GCA_963974855.1 of uncultured Rhodopirellula sp. Classification (GTDB taxonomy): domain Bacteria; phylum Planctomycetota; class Planctomycetia; order Pirellulales; family Pirellulaceae; genus Novipirellula. The sequence goes on from CAXBHV010001795.1 coordinate 1,034, forward strand.
CGTGCGTCCTTCAAATTCAATGTTCTTTCCAATCCTCAACGCAGTTTCGGAACTGCCAAGTTTTGCGGTGGCCAACCGCCCCACGATCACTTCCCCTTGATCGGGCCAATCGCCTTGGATCAACTTCACGGATCGGCGCACCAGTGGTGCGGTCAGTTTGACGCCGCGAACCAACCCCAACCCGCCCGCTCCATCCTCGGTTTTGACACGTGTACCCAAATAAAGCTCCGGTGAAACGGATGTCACTCCAAAACGTTTTGCGGCACCATCCAAACTGGCGACCAGCAGCGATGGAGTGCCCGCGGCAATCGAAGAGTTTTCAATGTTCTCTTCCGAGTTCACGGAGTACACCAGCACCACGTCGGGATCGCCACTGACCTCGAGTGATTGTTCCAGTCCACGAATGAATCCAACAACGACAAACACCAACATCACGACCGTCGCTAATGCAACGAGCGTCAATGCGGTACGCAGCGGCCGTCGAGCCAGATTGCGAACGCCGTATTCCCAAGGAAGAAGCATGATTGAACGTGTTGGAGTGATGGAAGATCGTAATATTTAGCGGTTCGACGCAAGCGGGCTGTTGATTTAGTGAGCCGCTCGCGCGTGAGCGGCCGGGTCCCACGCATTACCCGGTGCC